>DASVEC010000203.1:0-18791 GCA_036380755.1 Iamia sp.
GGTGAGCACGGCACGATCCAACGCACCGGGGACGACGCCCACGGCGGCATCTTCTCGCTCGTGCTGACGGCGACCGAGGATGTCGACCCCGCCCTGGAGGGGCCGGCGATCGTGACGCCCTCCGGGACCGCAGGTGTCCCCGTCACGGCGGGCAGCACGTACTCGGTGTCCGCCATGGTCGTCGATGCCGCCTACGACGGATCGCTCGAGTCGGTGGCCGCCCTGACCTGGTACGACGCCGAGGGCAGGGACATCGGGCGGACGCCGGGCGAGTGGACCTCCTCCGCGGAGGAGTGGTTCACGGAGGTGTCGGCCGAGGCCGTCGCGCCGGCCGGCGCCGCCTTCGTCGGCATCTCGATCGCCTTCCCCGGCACCGAGTCGGGCCGGCGGCGCCTCGTGGACGACGTCGTGCTGGCGGAGGTCGTGGAGGGCGGCGGCGCCCCGAACCTGCTGACCCCGTGGGCCTCGACGTTCGAGGGCGACGACCTCGGGTGGGGGGCCGGCCGCGCCTCGATCGGCCGATCCGCCGACAGGAAGCCTCCCGGCGACGACAACTACGTCAGCCTCGAGGTCACCCTCGACGAGCGGGCCGCGCTGGATGGCGGCGTCGTCTACGCCAACCCGGGGTTGGACGGGATGGAGGTCGTCCCGGGGGAGACCTACACCGGTCGGTTCCTGGTGAACGCCCAGGAGGGGATCTCCGAGGTGACCGGCGTCGTCATCTTCTTCGACGCCGACGGTGTGCCGATGACCAACGACTACGGCGAGGGCCTGGACGTCGAGTCCTCGTCGGTGGAGTGGGCGGAGATCTCGGTCCCCGCCGTCGCACCACCGGGGGCGGCGAGCGCCTCGGTCGGCGCCTTGTTCGAGGGTGACCCGGGTGCCTCGGCCTACATCGACCTGGTCGAGTTCTTCGCCGGCTCGAGCGGCGTCGGACCCAACCAGATGCCCGCGGCGGCCTCGACCTTCGAAGGGGGGGCATCTCCCGGCTGGATCTCCGATGGCGGAGCCGTCGCCCGATCCGCCGACGAGGCCCGCCAGGGCACGGTCTCGCTCCGGGTGGGCGAGGGGGTGGGCCGGCTCGAGAGCGCGGCCATCACCGAGTTCGGCACCAACGGCATCCCGGTCGCACCGGGCCGCAGCTACACGGCCTCGGGCTGGATCCGGCCGCAGGGCGACGACCCGGCCCAGGCCGTCGTGATGATCGCCTTCTTCGACGCCGCCGGGCGGATGGTCGCGATGCAGGAGCCGGCGCCCGACGAGCTGGTGGCCGAGGTGGTGGGCGACTGGGTGCAGATGTCCACGACCCGGCCCTCGCCGGGCAACGCCGCCTTTGCGACCCTCGCCTTCTTCGTGGAGGGCACCGGGATCGCCCAGGGGGTCCACTACATCGACGACGTCGCCTTCTGCCTGGGCACCAGCCCCGACTGCGTGGGCGACGGCCGGCCGACGCTGGTGCCGACCGACGTCCACGCCGGTGGGGTGGATCTGGCGACGGAGACGACGGACGTGGCCTGGGCCGCCGACGACGAGCTCGTCGTCGCGGAGGGGGTCACCGGGTTCCGCATCGAGTGGGACGGGGGCCACCTGGAGGTCGAGGATCCGTCGGCTCGCTCGGCCACGGTCGGCGGGCTCGATCCCGAGGTGGAGCACACCTTCACCGTCGCCGCCCGCAACGACGTGGGCCTGGGGTCTCCGTCGGTCCCCTCGGAGCCGACGACGGCCCAGGGCCCGCCCACGGTCGCGCCCAGCGGGCTGGTCGCCCGACCCAGCGGTGTCCCCGGCCGCATGGATCTGACCTGGTCGCGCTTCCCCATGAGCGGGTGGCACGGCAACAGCGACGGCGGCTTCGAGGTCGAGTGGGACGGCGGCGCGACCACCGCGTCGGCCACGGCGACCCGGACGTCCGTCAGCGGCCTCGACCCCGAGACCTCGCTGGCGTTCCGGATCCGGGCCGTCAACGCCCTCGGCGACGGACCCTGGTCGGCCTGGTCCCGACCGGCGACCGCCGGCGATCAGCCGCCGCTCCCGAACCTCTTCGACGACGAGCGGTCCGGCTTCGAGCCCGGAGCCGGCTGGGTCGGCCAGGGGGCATCGGTCCAGCGGGTCGACACCGTCGCCCATGGCGGCGTCGTCGCCCTCGAGGTCAGGACCGAGACCCAGGAGGACTCGGCCGCCGGTGCGCCGTCGGTGCTGAGCGGTGGGGCGGGGCCCGTGCCGGTCACCCCCGGTGTCGACTACCTCGCCTCGGTGGCGGTCACCCCCACCTCGGACGGGGCCGAGCGGGCGCTGGCCTGGCTGGTGTGGTTCGACGACGCCGGCGATCTGCTCGCCTCGGACGGCGGGACGGCGATCGACGGGATGACCCAGGGGACGTGGTCCGAGGTGACCGCCCAGGGTGCTGCTCCGGAGGGGGCCGTCTCGGCCGCGATCAGGGTGTCGTTCCCCGGCGACGCCGGCGGTCACTCCTACGCCATCGACGATGCCGTGTTCGCCGAGGTCGCCGTCGACCCCACGCCGAACCTGCTCGCCGAGGGCGAGGCCTCCTTCGAGCTCGATCCCCTCGGTTGGTCGGCCTCGTACTCGTCGCTGGCCCGCACCGGTGAGGCCGGCGCCGTCGATGGCGTTGTGAGCCTCCGCGTCGACATCGACGAGCGAGCCGACGAGGAGCACGTCGCCGGTCTGAGCCTCGACCCGGCCCGCTCGGGCGCCGCCGTCGTCGCCGGAACGCAGTACTCGGCCCAGGTGCGCGCCCTCGCCCAGGGTTCGTCGATCAGCGCCGTCGCCTCGATCACGTTCGTGGATGCGGCGGGCGTGGCGCTGGCCCGCACCGACGGCGCCCCGGCGGTCGTCGCCAGCGAGAGCGAGTGGGCCACGGCGGGAGTGTCGGCGGTGGCGCCGGCGGGAGCGGTGCGCATGATCGTCGGCCTGGCCTTCCCCGGGGCCGGCGCGGACGACTTCGTCTGGGTCGACGCCGTCACCCTCGTGCGAGGCAGCCTCCTGGCGCCCACCTCCGTGAACCGGCTCGACGAGACGGCGTCGTCCTTCGAGCACGCCCCGTTGGGCTGGCTCTCGCAGGGCGGCGCCGTGGGGCGGTCGGCCGACGACGCCCGCCAGGGCCTGGTGTCGCTCCGGGTCGGATCCACGGGCTTCGACGACACGATCGCCTACACCGAGTTCGGGACCCACGGCATCCCCGTCGACGGCAGCCGCGCCTACACGGCGTCGGTCTGGGTCAAGCCCCAGGTGGGCTCCGAGCGCGCGCTCGCCCACATCGCCTACTTCGACGCCGACGGCGAGATGGTCGCGGGGTCCGAATCGGACGAGGACCGGGTCGTCTGGGAGATCCCGGATGACTGGGTGCAGGTCACCCACACCCAGGTGGCGCCCCCCGACGCCGCCTACGCCGCCATCGGCCTCGAGGTGGCCGGCGAAGGCGGGGCCGGAGTGCACTACCTGGACGACGCCTCGCTCTGCCTCGGGGTCAGCCCCGACTGCCTGCCGGACCAGCCACCGGTCGTCATCCCCAGCGACCTGGACGCCGAGCGGGAGGACGCCGTCTCCGGGGTCCGCCTCTCCTGGAACCAGTCGAGCCGGCCCGAGGACGACGTCACCGGCTACCGCGTCGAGTGGGACGGCGGATCCGAGGACGTGAGCGGGGCCGAGACCACCGAGCTGGTCATCCCGGACGTGGTCACCGAGAGTCGGACCTACACCGTCAGGGCGCTCAACGACCGAGGCGTAGGCCTGCCCTCCGACCCGGTGATGTGGGATCCCGCCGCGTTGGTGCCGACCCAGGCGCCGACGAGCGTGGTGGCCACGGCCACCGGTCGGAGCGGCCAGGTGAGGCTGTCGTGGGCGGCCCTGCCCGAGGGATCCGACGTCGTCACCGGGTACGTCGTCACCTGGGACGGCGGCCGCCGGGTGGTCGGGTCCGACCGGACCAGGCTGGTCGTCAGCGGCCTCGTCGATGGCGAGACGTACGAGCTCCGGGTGACGGCGCGGAACGGGGCCGGGCTCGGCCCGGAGTCGGCCCCGGCCTCGGCCGTGCCGGGTGTCGCCCTGACGGCGGCACCCACGGAGGTGACCGCGGAGCAGACCGCCGGCGGGACCATCCACGTGACCTGGTCGGGCCTCGCCGGGGAGACCCCCACGGGCTACGTCGTGCGGTGGGGAACCTCGCCGAGCAGCAAGGCCGAGGTCGGACCCGAGGTGCGCGAGCTCGACATCCCGGGCCTGGCCATGGGGCAGCTGTACACCATCACGGTCGCGGGCCGGAACGCCTTCGGGAGCGGTCCCTCGTCCGCCGGGGTGGAGGTGCGGATCCTGGCCCCCCCGACAGCCGCACCCACCGGCGTGCGCGTGTTCCCGGGGGCCGTTCCCGGCACGGCGCACGTGGAGTGGAACCCGCTCTCGCTCGTGCGCTGGGGTGGCGCCGTCGGCAGCATGATCGTCAGCTGGCCCGGAGGCGCCACCTCGGTCGACGGTGCGATCACCCAGGTGACGGTCCAGGGGATCGACCCGGGCGAACCGGTCACGTTCGAGCTCTTCGCCCGCAATGACCTCGGCGACGGACCGACGGCCACCTCCCGGGCCGTGCGCCTCGAGGGCCGGACGCCGTACCCCAACCTCTTCGACGAGGGCTCGGCCGGAGCGGAGGAGCCGGCCGCGATGGGATGGGTCGGGCACGAGGCCACCATCACGTCGCTGACCCAGTCGGCCTCGACCGGCGTCAGCTCGCTCGGGGTGCTGCCGACGGCCGTCGGTGGGGGGGCGCGCAGCCCCCGGGTCCGCGCCCCCGCCCCCGGTGCGACGGTGGAGGCCTCGGCGCACGCGCTCGGCGACCGCGTGATGGCCGCGGCCCAGCTGGTGTGGTTCGACGCCGCCGGTCACGTCCTGGCCGGGGGGCCGACCGGCACACCGGTGCCCCTCTCGATCAGCTCATGGCTGTCGGTGGAGGTCTCGGGGGTCGTCCCGGCCACGGCCACCCACGTGGCGCTGGACGTCGTCGCCGTGGGCCAACCCAGCGCGATCCAGATCGACACCGCCCGCATCGCCCGGGAGACCGCCGGTGACCCGGGGCTGAACCTCCTCTCCGAGGCGGACCAGGACTTCGAAGCGGTGACGATCGGGTGGACCGGCGAGGGCGCGACCACCCAGCGGTCCTTCGAGGAGGCCCATCAGTCCGATGCGGCCCTGCGGATCGAGGCCGTGCCGGACGCGCCCGAGGAGGAGCTCGGCCCGGCTGCGGTGCTGAGCATCCCCGGGTCGGCCGACCTCGCCGGGACGTCCGTGACGGCGTCGGCCTGGCTGCGCGACGGGGAGGACGGCCCCACCGGTGCGCGCGTGGGGCTGGCCACGGTGCACGAGACCGGCGGGTCGGTCTTCTGGTCGCCGAGGATCGTCGGTCCCTCCTGGGGCCACGTCGAGATCCAGGCCGAGATCCCGGCCGGGACCGAGCGAGTCTTCCTCGTGGTGGAGCTCGAGCGGGGAGCCGGGACGGTGGCGTTCGCCGACGACCTGGAGGTGGTGCGCGACGCCGACCCCGGCCGGTCCCTCCTGCCGGCCCTGCAGGCCGACCTGGAGCGGGCGCCGTTCTCGTGGGTGGCCATGGGCGGGTACGTCGGCCGCGCCATCGACTCCACGCGCGACGGCGAGGTGTCGTTCCGCACCACGGGCATCGGGGGCGAGACCTTCATCGTGTCGGACTGGGCGTCGGGTGGCGTCCCGGTCGATCCCGGCGAGGTCTACACCGCAGGAGCCTGGGTGCGTCCGGAGACCACACCGCGCGGCCTGACGGCCCAGATCGTCTGGTTCGGGGTCGACGGGCTGCCGATCGACTTCACGCTGCCGGCGATCTTCACCGCCTCGGAGATCGCCGACGACTGGGTGCAGGTGGCGAACACGGGGACCGCACCCGAGGGGGCGCGCACCGCGTCCCTCCTCCTCGCGTGGCACGGCGCGTCGGCCGGACGGGTGAGCCACATCGATCAGGCCTCGTTCTGCCAGGGGGCCGACGTCGACTGCATCCCGTCCGGCGATCCCATCTCGACCGTGCGGAACGTGACCGCGGCGGCCACGTCGTCGTCCGGCGAGCTGTCGGTGCGGTGGAACCCCCTCGCCGCCGCCCGGGTGACGGCGGAGGGGGTCGACGGATACCGCGTGTCGTGGCCGGGCGGCACCGTCGACGTGGCCGGTGCCGCCGCGGACGGCGTCGTGGTCGATGGCCTGGTCGACGGTGAGCCGGTCGTGTTCGAGGTGCGCACCCTGGCGGGCTCGGCGACCGGGCCCCCGGCCAGCTCGCGGACACCGATCGCTCCGGGCTCGCCGGTGGGCATCGTGCACGGCTTGCGCAGCGTGGTGGACGGTGACGACGTGGTCCTCTCGTGGGACCCCGTCGATGCCGCCGTCGAGGGCGGCGTGGCGCCCGTGTCCGCGATCGTCGTCCACCGATCCGACGACGAGGCCGAAGGTGCGGTGCTGTCCGATGACGCCGTCGGCTACACGCTGGAGGACCTGCGACGGGGCACATCCGTCGTCGTGACCGTCCGCCTCCGCAACGCCCATGGCGACGCCGGCCGCTCCCGGCGACTCTCGATCACCGTCCCGGCGACCACGCCGGAGGCGAGTCCGAGCGGTCTGCAGGGGTACGCCGACGGCGAACGGATCCACCTGGAGTGGGATCAGGTCGCCGACGACGGTGGGTCGCCCATCACGGCCTACGAGATCGACTACAGCGGCTGGTCCCAGACCGTCGATGCGTACGACCTCGTCCCGGGTGAGCGCGTGCGGGGAATCGTGTGGAGCACCAACGCGACGGAGATCGTGAAGGTCCGCGGGGTGAACGCCCACGGGACCGGTCCCTGGTCCGACAGCATCGAGATCGCGACGGGCACGACCCCAGCCACCCCCGGCCCGGACCTCGTCGACCCGTCGGCGCCCGGCTCGGTCGTCGAGTGGCTCTCGACGGGCGCCGACGTCTGGGTCAGCGCCGGTGGCGGTCGAGACGGTGGCCGCGGCCTGGCGGTGCAGCCGGATGGCGACGATGCGGTCGTGGCGACGCCGACGGGGACCGACGGCGTCGTGGTCCCCCCGGGCACGGAGCGGCTCGCCCTCGGTGCCCAGGTCCGCGGTCCCTCCACCGCCGAGGCCCGCGTCGACGCTCGGTGGTACGACTCGGTCGGGCGCCGGATCGCCAGCGCCGACGGCGCCTTCGTGCCGCTCGGCACCGACTGGACGGAGGTGGCGATCGACGCCGAGGTGCCGTCGGGTGCGGCCCACGTCAGCCTCGTCGTCGTCTTCGTCGGTGCGAACGGGTCCCCGGTCCACGTCGACGATGCCACCGTGATGGCCGAGGGGTCCACGACCGAGCTGCTGGATGGGGCGCTGACCGGACTGGAGCAAGCCCCCTGGGCGATCGTGGGCGCGCGGGGCGGACGGGTGGCCCGGGCGGGTGGCGGCGGGATGCACCTCGAGGGGACGGCGCCCTCGATCGCGATGGCCTCCCGTCCCGTCCCGGCCACGGAGGGCGCGTGGCGACTCTGCGCCGACGTCCGATCCGATCGCAGTGCGGTCGCGACGGCGACCGTCCGGTGGGTGTCCGACGTGGGCACGCCACTCGAGACCGACGTGGGGCCGACGACGACCATCGGCTCGGCCGCGCAGCCGGTCTGCGTCGATGCCGAGGTGGAGGGTGACGATCTGTCGGCCGTGCTCGAGATCGGCGTGCAGGCGTCGACCGCCCCGGTCGTCGACGTCACCGGCATCGACTTCGAGCACATCGCCCACCCCGAGGAGGTGCTGCCGGCCGACGTGGCGTCGCTGGAGCCGGGCGGTGAGCTCCAGGGAGAGGGGCGGCCGGCCCGGCGAACCCCGGATGGGTACGCCGACGACGGCGCCGCCGAGGTCCGCAGCGCGAGCGGCACCCACTCCCTCACCACGTCGATGGGCCACCCGGCCGTGGTGACCCCCGGATCCCCGTACACGGGAGGGGCCTGGGTCCTGCCCGACCTGGGAACGTCGGCGTCGCTCGTGGCCCGGGTCCACTGGACCGACGCCGAGGGCGACCCCGTCGGGGTGAGCCGTCTCGCGACCGTCGCGCCCACGATCCAGTGGTCGATGGTCGCCGGCACGGCGATCGCCCCGCCCCAGGCGGCCTTCGCTCGCATCACGATCGAGGTGGAGGGGGGGCCGGTGCGAGCGGACGATCCGTTCCTCTGCACCGGTGTGTCGACGAGCTGCGTGGGTGCGGGTCCGCCGGCACCACCCGTGGACGTCGTGACGGATCTCCAGGGCGACGACGACGGCGAAGGGGGCGCGGTGCTGACCTGGACGGCCCCGGACGAGGACGGCGTGCACGAGGGCGAGGAGATCACCGGGTACCGCGTGGGGCGCGGCTGGAACGAGACCTACGTGCCGGCCGTGCCGGGCGCCGAACAGGGTACGACCATCGCCGATCTCGACATCGGCGAGCACAGCTTCACCGTGGCTGCAGTGAACGCCTACGGCGACGGGCCCCCGTCCGAGCCGCTGACGGTGGCGATCGGGCCGGCGTCCGCCGACCTGATCGGGGCACCGGGTGACCCGTCGATCGACGGCGGCTGGGACGGCGTCGATGCCACCGTCCAGCGCACGGCGGTGGCGCAGCACTCGGGTCGCTACGCACTCGAGGTGACGGCCGTCGCTCCGGACCGCGGTGGGGCTGGTGCCACCATCCCCCTCGGCGAGGTGCCCACCGGAGCCAGCATCACGTCGGCGTGGGTCGCCACGAGCAGTGGCAACGAGCAGGTCCAGCTGTGGGCCGAGTGGTTCGACGCCGAGGGCGATCTGGCCGTCGAATCGCTCGTGGCGACCGTGAACGCCACCACGACGTGGAAGGTCCTCACCCGCAACCGATGGACGGCGCCCGCGGGAGCGACCCGCGGTCGCCTGGTGGTCGCCTGCACGACCTGCGCGCCGGGCGAGAGCGTCTTCGTCGACGACGTCGACGTCACCGGCTCGTCGTTGGCGGGCGCCGGCGCCACCACGACCTTCGAGCCGGAGGCCGATCCGATCCGCCACGGGACCGGAGCGACCCTCTCCCTCGCCGCCCACCCGGGCGGTGGCGATGCCGTGCTGGCGGCCCACCTGCGGGCGACCAGCGCCACGGTCGGCGTCGAGCTGCCGGTCACCGCGCCGGCATCGGGCACGACCGTCACCGCCTCGGTCCCCGTGCGCAGCGTGGGCGCCGGCACGCAGGCCCGGCTGCGCGCCCGCTGGCTCGACGCGTCGGGTGCCGAGCTGGCCGCCGTCGACGGCACCGAGGTCGCCGTGGGCGCCGAGGACGTCGACCTGGTCGCAGTGACCACGGTGCCGGCGGACGGCGCCCGTCTGGCCCTGGACGTGCTGGTCACCGGGACCGTCGGCACGATCGTCGAGGTCGGGTCGGCGCGGGCCGCGACCGCCGACGACGCCTGGTCCGTGACGACCGCCCTCGACGACGACGACAGCGTCCGCTGGCTGAGCGCTCCCGGGTCCGGGGTCGTGGCCGCGATGGCCGACCCGGGCGATCCGGCGGTCGGCCCCGTCGCCCTCCCGCGGGCCGGCGTGGCGACGGCGTCCACCGCCCAGGGCCTGGCCGGAATCCCGGTCTCCCCGGGCGTGCCGCTCGGTGCGGTGGTGTCGGTCCGGACCCCTCCGGGGGGCTCGGGGGTCACGGGGCACGTCGAGCTCGTCTGGTTCGACGAGGCCGGCGACGCGCTCGGGACCACGGTCGGGACGACGGGCGCGATCGGGTCCGACCCCGTGGCCCTGAGCGTCAGGTGCGGCGCACCGGCGGATGCGGCGACCGCAGCCATCAGGGTCGTGGGCTCGGCCCGGCTGGCGATCGCCCGGGCGTGGGTCGACCACCGTGAGGAGGAGACCGATTGCGACGGTGACGGCATCACCGACTTCGCCGAGGCCGTGAACGGCACGAACCCTGCGTCCGACGACAGTGACGGCGACGGCGTGACGGATCGCAACGAGCTGCTCACCTTGGGCGAGCAGGATCCCCTCGACCCGGTGACCGACGGCTCGGCCACGCCGGACGGCGAACGTGACCACGACGGTGACGGCCTCGATGCCCTCGAGGAGCAGGCCGCCGGATCGAGCCCCGTGGCGGGGGACACCGACGCCGACGGGATCGGTGACGCCGTCGAGGTCGGGGACGGCTCGGACCCGGACCAGTCCGACTCCGATGCCGACGGCGTCGACGACGTCGACGAGGTCGCGGCCGGGACCTCACCCACCAGCGCGGACTCCGACGGCGACGGCGCTCCCGACGACGTCGACGTGGCCGCTCGCGAGTACGGCCTCGACGCCGGCGCCGCGGTCACCGTCACCGGGGCCGGTGCGACGTTGGCGCAGCTGCGCCCGGCGCTCGTCACCAACCACCTGGCGACGGCGCGGGGCCTGGTCGCCGAGCCGGTGCGGTTCCAGGTCAACGAGGACGTCGCCGTCCCGCAGGTCCACGAGACGGTCCTGCCCCAGCGATCGGGGACCCCGAGCTCCGGCGCCCTGCTGGTGCGGCGCTTCGAACCGTCGACCGGCAAGTGGGTGCCGCTGGCGCCCGAGGAGGCCACGGCCACTCGCGTCGGGGGTGGCATCTCCATCCAGGCGGGCGGGACCGGCATCTTCGGGGCCTTCGACGTGGCCCTGACCGAGTTGCAGTGGGGCCTGCCCGACCTCGGTCAGTCCTGCGGTGGGCGCGAAGGGACTGATCTGGTCTTCCTCGACGTCGGGTTCACCATCGACAGCTCGGGCTCGATGTCGTGGAACGACGTGGACAACGTCCGGCTGCACGCCACCAACGCCATCGCCTCGCACCTGCACCCCGACGACAGGGCGGCCGTCGTCGACTTCGACAGCCAGGCGATCGTGCGCCAGGGCCTCACCCACGACATGCAGCTGGTGAAGGATGCTCTGGAGCAGGTCGATGCCTCGGGCGGGACCAACATCGAGGCCGGTGTCGGCGCCGCCCTGGACGTCCTGGCCGGGGCGACGGACCCGGATCGGGCCCAGGCGATCGTCCTGTTCACAGACGGCCAGGGGGCCTGGTCCGACGCCATGCTCCAACAGGTCATCGATGCGAACGTGCGCGTCTTCACGATCTCCCTCGGTGACGACATCGACGAGGTGCTCCTCCGCCGGATCGCCAACGAGACGCTCGGCGTCTACACCCACGCCGACGACAGCACCGACATCGAGCCGGCGTTCGACTTCATCAGGGACCACCTGCTCGACACCCAGCGCGACAGCGACAAGGACGGCGTCTCGGACTGCGAGGAGGTCAACGGGTCGCGCGACGCCAACGGCGAGCCGTTCACGTCGGAGCCGGACGACCCGGATTCGGACAACGACGGCCTGACCGATGGCCAGGAGGTCGGGCAGAAGATCTTCCGCCGGCAGGAGAGCCCCGGGTCGATCGGCTGGTACCGGCCCGTCTTCTCCGATCCCATGGAGGGCGACAGCGACGGCGACCTGCTCCTGGATCCCACCGAGCGCGACGAGGGGACCGAGGCGCGCGACATCGACACCGACATCGACGGGCTGTGGGACGGTGAGGAGAGGACCGCGGGCACCAGCCCCTTCGGCGACGACACCGACGGCGACGGACACATCGACGCCTTCGAGTGGAGGGGGGAGCGGCTCGGCTTCAGCCCCGTCTACGAGGATCACCACGTGAGCCAGGCTCAGTGGTTGGACGACTTCTACTTCGGCTTCCAGGACGACGACAACCAGTGGGGGATCCACTCCTGGTCCGCCTCGGCGATGTTCGAGCTCCGCACGCGCCATTCGATGGCCGACCACCTCTGCCCCGACAGGGAACCGACGATGCCACCCGAGGACGAGCTGAACTCGGGCGAGGAGTGCGTCGGCGACGTGGCCGGACGCTTCCAGTGCGCGAAGCGCACGCTCAACGAGCTTCGTGCGGAGGCCGGGCTGAACGGGGTCACGTTCGGGGAGGTCGTGGGCGACTCCTACACGCCGTGGACGCAGGTCGGGCCCATCGAACCACCTCTCCTCCCCATCGGCGCCGGCAGCTGCACGATGTTCCCCCGGGTCCGCCTGACGACTGTGCGGGACTACATCGAGAACACGATCGCGCAGGACCGCGACTGGACGAGGGCGACGGTCGCCGCCGTCTCCCGGAGCACTCGGGCGCGGACCGGGACGTCGAACGCGACCAACCCCGTCCCAGCCGGCGAGTGGGATGCCTCGGTCTTCAACCTCGTGGCCGACCACGCGGGCACGGCACCCGGCTTCCGCACCCAGGCCCGCATGGAGGGTGGCACCGCCGACTACCTCCTCATCGCCGGCTTCTCGTACGCCGGCATCGACCGGCTCGCCGAGGGCCGGGCCAGCCTCCCGGTGGTCGCCGAAGCCGTCTTCTACGGAAGGCCGGAGCACCATCGCTACACGTACCAGTTCTTTGCCGACTCGCCATCCGGGCACCGTCGGCTCGCCAGCCACAAGGGCGAGGACTACGTCCGCCACTTCCTCTATCCGCCGTTCCCCCCGGCGTCGGGCCCGATCAAACATCACGTCTTCGACGGCGGCCGCCCCGATCGCATCCCCGACCACGTCCAGGGTCGGCTGATGTTCGAGGTCAAGGTCGGCGTGGCGACCGGAGCCAGCCGCATCAGGAGCGAGGTCCAGCGCGACGTCGAGATCCGCGAGCGCGAGCCGCTCGACCCGGTGTGGCTCTTCTTCGGCAGCCTGACTCCGGGAACCCTCGGTCCGAACCGTCCGCTCCAGGACCTGCTGTACGCGCAGAACATCCCCTGGGTGGTCCACCCGGTGTGAGGCGGACAGGATGACGCCGTGACCGATGATCTGACGAAGACGCTCCTCGACCTGGGCGCACGGCGACGGTGGGACGACCTGCGCGCCGCGGTGAACGACCTCGTCCATACCCAGGATCCGCGCGCCGCCGAGGCGATCGCCGCGGTGGTGCGCGAGGTCAACGAGTACGAGGGGCTGCCGTTGCTCAGCGTCCTCGGGTGGATCCCAGGTCCGGCGACCAATGCGGTGCTGCGGTCCCTCCTGGCGGCTGACGTCTCTCGCAACATGCGTCGGGCAGCCATGACGTCGCTGGCGATCGTCGCCGGGATCGAGGCGGAGGACGACGTGCGGGAGGAGCTGGTGACGGCGCGAAGCGCATCGACGCGCACCCGGGCCCTCCTCGCCCTGTGCATCACCGGGGGCGGCTCGGCCTGGGACGACGTCCTCGCCGCGCTCCCGAAGGTGATGCGTTCTCCACCCTTCTCGCCGAGCATGGTGAAGACGGCCGTCGCCTACATGGTCGTGCACCGAGGGGACGACGCCGAGCGGGCGAAGCGGCTCTCGACCGCCATCGCCCGGTACCGCCCGAAGATGGACGAGGAGGACGGACCGTGGGTGGACTCCGTCTGGCCCGCCGACGACGTCGTCGGCGCCCAGGAGTGGATGGACCACGCCGTGACCTTCGTCGTCGGTCGGCCGCCCACGGCCTGAGCCCGGCTCGGGTCAGGGGGTGCCGGGGTCGCCGTCGGTGCGGGCGGCCAACCAGTCGGGCCACGGGACCGGCGGGTTGGGCAGCGCGACGATGCCGCGCTCGTCGAGCAACCGCTCGAAGCCCTCGGGGTCGGCGGGCACGGCGCGCGGATCGCCGTTCATGATCTCGTAGAGGGTGGCGCCCTCGGGCCCGGCGGTGATCGGGCCGAAGGCGGCGCCCTGCTCGAGGGTGATGTGGGTGCCCGGCGCGCAGATGCGGTCGCCGACGGTGATCTCGCCGCTCACCACGAAGACGAAGTGGAGCGAGGCGTGGCCGTGCCGCTCGACCACCATCCCGGGGTCGTAGCGGGCGTAGACGACCAGGCGCGCCGGCGACCACTCGAGGAACTTCTCCCACACCGAGACCCGGCGGCCGTCGTGGGACTGGGCCTTCACCTCGGTCCACGGGTGCTCGTCGATCGAGGAGATCAGGAGGCTCGGTTCGTCGCTCATCGTCTAGTAACTTGCCACAAAGCGATTCACCCGTCGAGGAGCACCCATGACCGTCACGCCCGCCGTCGAGGACCTGCCCCGCATCATCTCGGTCGACGACCACATCATGGAGCCGCGCGACCTCTGGCAGCGGGAGCTGCCCGCCTCGCTGCGGGAGCGGGGGCCCCGGGTGTCGCGAGAGCGGGTCACGCTGACCTTCAAGGGCGGCCACTACGGCTTCGCGCGCGACACGCCCGACGGACAGTGGTGCGACGTCTGGCTCTACGACGACCTCGCCATGCCGACCGGCCGGCTGCACGCCCCGGTGGGCATGGACCAGGCCGACGTGGTCAACGTGCCCGCGATCTACGAGGACCTCCGCCTCGGCGCCCACGACCAGACAGCCCGTCTCGTCGACATGGACGCCAACCACGTCGAGGCCGCGGTCAACTTCCCGAACACGTTCCCGCGGTTCTGCGGCCAGGGCTTCGCCGAGCGCGAGGACAAGGACCTCGCGCTCATGTGCATCCGCATCTACAACGACTGGATGATCGACGAGTGGTCGGGCGGGGCCGGGCGCAACCGGCTCATCCCGCTCACCCTCGTCCCGCTGTGGGACGCCGCCCTCGCCGCCGAGGAGGTCCGGCGGTGCGCGGCGAAGGGCTCGTACGCCATCGCCTTCTCCGAGAACCCGTCTCGGCTCGGGTTCGCGACCATGCACTCCGGGGCGTGGGACCCGCTGTGGCAGGCCTGCGAGGAGACCGACACGACGGTCACCATGCACATCGGGTCGTCGTCGCAGATGCCGACCACCTCGCCGGATGCGCCGCTCGCGGTGAGCATGGCGCTCAGCGCCCAGAACGCCCAGGGCTCCCTGTGCGACTGGATCTTCTCCGGCACCCTCGACCGCTTCCCCGGCCTCAAGGTCGTCTACGCCGAGAGCCAGATCGGCTGGATGCCCTACCTCCTCGAGCGGGCCGACATCGTGTGGCGGGACGGCGTCGGCGGCGTCGACCTCCCGCGGGCTCCCAGCTCGTACGTGCCCGGCCGCGTCTACGGCTGCATCTTCGACGACCAGCACGGCCTCGTCTCCCGCGACGCCGTCGGCATGGGGTCGATCCTCTTCGAGACCGACTACCCCCACGCCGACGGCACCTGGCCCCACTCGCGCGCCGTGGCCCACCGACTCTGCGCCACCGCCGGCATGGACGGGGCCGAGACGGGTGCCTTCCTGCGGGGCAACGCCATCGAGGCGTTCGGGCTGCAGCGGTTCGGGATCGAGACGTGACGTCCTGGACCGCCGAGGCGGGCATCCCCGAGGCCGAGGTCGGGCTGCTGGCGCGGATCGTGCGCCTCAACATGCTCGTGACCCGGGTCCTCGACGATCTCGTGGAGCCCCACGACATCACCGTGTCGGACTACCTGGTGCTGGCGCTGATGCGTCGGGGCCGCTCGTCGCCGGTCGAGATGTGCGCGACCCTCGGCCGCACCACCGGCGGCATGAGCCTCACCCTCGATCGCCTGGCGACCGCCGGCTGGGTGGACCGACGCCCCGACCCTCGCGATCGCCGGCGGATCATCGTGGAGCTGACCGCCGCCGGCCGCACCAAGGCCGAGATCGTCAACCAGGCGCTGCACGACTGGGAGGCGGCGCTCGACCTGACCCCCGCGCTCCGGGCCGAGATCGAGGACGACCTCGACGCCGTCACCGCCGTCGTGGTCGGGGGGTCGGAAGGACGATGACGCCTCACCCTGACGAGGTCAGCTGGAGTGATGTGAACGAGGCCCTCGATGAGCTGGCGAGCATCGAGATCCAACGGTCCGTGTGGCTTCATCCGACCTCCGAGCGCGTCGGAACGCTCGACGAGGCGTGGGAGCAGCTCTTCGACGACAGCCTTCTGATCGGGGCCCTCGACCGGGGGACGTCTGGACTGGCGCCGCCCGTCGTGGACCTGCTGCGCCTGCTCAACGCACGGATACGAGCTGTCGATCAGGACCAGCCGTATGCGGCGATGATCGAGAGCAGCGCCATGGACGCGGTGCGCGACCTGGCCTCTCGGATCAGGGCCCACCTCGCCTCGGGGTGAACTCGACGGGGAGGTGCTTGACGCCGGAGATGAAGGTGGACGAGAGCCACTCGGGCTCCGCCGCCAGACGCAGACCCTCCAGCCGGGTGAGGATCTGGTGGAGCATCGCCTGGATCTCGGCCCGGCCGAGGTGGGCGCCGAGGCAGAAGTGCGGGCCGCCCCCGCCGAAGGCGACGTGCTCGTTGGGCCACCGGCCGACGTCGAGCACGTCGGGGCTCGTGAAGGCGCGCGGATCCCGGTTCGCCGAGCCGTAGTACATGACGACCTTGTCGCCCTCGGCGATGTCGACCTCGCCGAGGCGGGTCGATCGCTGCGCGGTGCGGCGCATGTAGACGACGGGGCTGACCCACCGCAGCAGCTCCTCGACGGTGCTGTTGAGCCGGCCGTCGAGGTCGGCCCGCACGAGGTCGAGCTGGTCGGGGTGCTGGAGCAGCGCCAGCATCCCGGTGGCGACGAGGTTCCGGGTGGTGTCGCCGCCGGCGTCGACGAGCAGCAGGAACCACATCCCGAAGTCGAGCTCGCTGAGCGGCTCCCCGTCGACGGTGGCGTGGGCGAGCTTCGACGCCAGGTCGTCGCGGGGGTGGGCCCGCCGGTCCTCCCAGACGCCGTGGGCGTACTGCAGCATCTGGACCACCGCCACCATCCCGGCGCCGGGGGAGTCGGGGTCGGGCGTGGTGTGGATCGCCTCGGTCAGGTCGTAGAGGGCGACCCCGTCGGCGAGCGGGATGCCGAGCATCTCGGCGATCACGTAGGAGGGCATGAGGCCGGCGACCTCGGTGACGAGGTCGCACTCCCCGCGCTCGACCACGCCGTCGACGATCTGGGCGGCGAGGGCGCCGACGCGGGGCGCCATGGCCCGGACCGCCTTCGGGAGGAAGTCGGGCACCACCAGCTTGCGGAAGCCGGTGTGGCCCGGCGGGTCCATCGTGATCATCATCGAGGGCGCGCCGGTGGCCGTCGGGATCATGATGCCGTCGGCCGAGGAGAAGGTGGCGGGATCGCGGCCGACCTGCTTCACGTCCTCGTACCGGGTGACGGCCCAGAAGCCGGGGCCGTCGGGCTCGTCGTGGCGGTGGACGGGGTCGTTGTCCCGGAGCCAGGCGAACGCCTCGTGCGGCGGCCCGCCGTCGAACGCCGCCGGATCGAGGAGGTCGAGCGCGGGCATGGTCGCCATGGCCCGATGTTGGTGCACCCGCCCGTCGCCTGCCGGCCGAGGTTGCCCTCGGCGGCTTGCTGAGTAGGATACTCAGTATGCTGATGGAACGACGCTGGTCGTGAGCGTCCGCCACGCCCTGCTGGCGCTGCTGCACGAGGGACCCAAGTTCGGGCTCCAGCTGCGGCAGGAGTTCGAGGCCGGGACGGGGGAGGTGTGGCCCCTCAACGTGGGCCAGGTGTACACGACCCTCCAGCGTCTCGAGCGGGACGGGCTGGTCGAGGCCGAGGGCGGCGACGACGGTCCGCAGCGCACCTTCGGCCTCACCCCCGCCGGTGCCGAGGAGCTCGATCGCTGGCTGCGCACCCCGCCCGACATGGGGACGCCGCCCCGCGACGAGCTCGTGATCAAGGTCCTGGTCGCCCTCCGGCTGCCCGGTGTCGACGTGGCCGAGCTGGTGCAGGTCCACCGGCGCCAGGTGGTCGAGCTGATGCAGCAGTACACCCGGCTCAAGGCCGACGCCGACGACGACCTCGGCCTGGCCCTGGTGGTGGACGCCGAGCTGTTCCGGCTCGACGGCGTGGCCCGCTGGCTCGACGCCGTCGACGGCCGGCTGGCCCGGATGCCGGCCGGCGAGCCGCCGACGCCGCCCCGCCCCCGGACCACCCCCGAGCGCCTGCGCCGCCGGATCGGGGGTCGGCGATGACGGCCTTGGAGCTCGTCGAGGTGTCGAAGGTGTACGGCGCCGGGCCGACCGCGGTCACCGCCCTGGACCACGTCGACCTGGTGGTCGAGGCGGGCTCGCTGGTCGCCGTCATGGGTCCCAGCGGATCGGGCAAGAGCAGCCTGCTCACCATCGCCGGCACGCTGGAGGAGCCGACCTCGGGGACGGTCCGGATCGACGGCGTGCCGGTGGCGGAGATGTCCCGCGACGCTCGGTCCCGGCTCCGGCGGCGGACCCTCGGGTTCGTGTTCCAGGACTTCAACCTGCTGGCCGGGCTGACCGCAGCCGAGAACGTGGCTCTCCCCCTCGAGCTCGACGGCGTCCCGGCCCGCCGGGCCCGGGGACCCGCCCGTGAGGCGCTCGAGCGGCTGGGGCTGGCCGGGGCGGCCGGCCGCTTCCCCGACGAGCTGTCCGGCGGCGAGCGCCAGCGGGTGGCCATCGCCCGGGCCATCGTGGGCGACCGCCACCTGCTGCTGGCCGACGAGCCCACCGGTGCCCTCGACTCGACCAACGGCGAGGCCGTCATGCGGATGCTCCGGGCCGCGTGCGCCGACGGCGTGGCCGGGGTGGTCGTCACCCACGACGCCCAGCTGGCGTCCTGGGCCGACCGCATCGTCTTCCTGCGCGACGGCCGGCTGGTCGACCGCACCGCAGCCCCGCCCGGGCCCGACGTCCTGCTGGAGCCGGGGCCGGCGCGGTGACGACGACCGCACGCCGCGCGCCGGCCCGCCGGGCGATCGCCCGCTGGGCCCTCCGTCTCCTGCGCCGGGAGTGGCGCCAACAGGTGCTGGTGGTCGGGCTGCTCGCCCTGGTCGTGGCCGGCTCGATCGTCTTCACCGCG
>DASVEC010000204.1:0-3669 GCA_036380755.1 Iamia sp.
TGGGTCCACACCCGGACCTCGGCCCCGATGTCGCCCAGCAGGGCGGCGGTGGCCGGCCCGGCCTGGACCCGGTAGCCGACGCCCCCGCCCACCTCGACCAGCAGCTCGCCGTCGGGGGTGCGCTCGAGCAGGGTGCCCCGCAGCGATCCGATCATCCCGGGCATCAGCTCTTCTCCTCGTCGACGGTCACGGTCGGGCCGCGACCGCGGCGCGGGCCAGGGGTGAGTGGGCCAGGTGGCACAGGGCCAGGGCGGCGGCGTCGGCGGCGTCGGCCGGCTCGGGGACCCGGGCCAGGCCCAGGAGGGTCTGGACCATCCGCCCGACCTGCTCCTTGTCGGCCCGGCCGTCGCCGGCCACGGCCTGCTTGACCTGGGTGGGCGTGTACTGGACGACCTCGGCCCCGGCGGCGTGGGCGGCGGCCATGGCCAGCCCGCTGGCCTGGCCCACGGCCATGGCCGAGCGCACGTTGACCTGGAAGAACACCTGCTCGACGGCCACGACCGCGGGGCCCGTCTCGACCAGCAGGGCGACCAGCTCGGCGTGGAGCTCGGCCAACCGGGCCGGCAGCGGGTCGTGCGGGTCGGTGCGGATGACGCCGATGGCCCGGGCCCGCGCCGGCCCGCGCCCGCCGGCCTCGACGCAGGCGTAGCCGCAGCGCGACAGCCCGGGATCGATGCCGAGGACGAACATGGGTTCGGAGCCTAGGCGGTGCCCCGCGGCCCCCGGCGGATGCCGCGACTCCCCGCGGTCAGGCCCAGCACTCGACGGGGACACCCGCGGCGACCAGCGCAGTCGAGGCGCCCGAGATGGCCTGGGCCCACGACCACCAGGCCCGTCGGGCCCCGTCGAGATCGCCCGCGACCTCCCGCTGGACCGCCGGCCCGAGGAGGTCGACCGACCGTCGCAGCCGGCGCAGACCCTCGACCAGGTTGGCCTCCGTCTGGCGATCGGGGACCGGCAGCGCCTCCACCCGGTCGGCCCACGACGAGTAGGCGACGGCGAGGACCCGCATGTGGGCCACGATCTCGTCCGGGTTCTCCAGCGGCTCGGTGGTGGCGAGACCGTCGTACTCGTGGGCGCAGATGCCCATGACCTCGTGGACCCAGGCCGCCTTGGCCGCGACCCCCGGCTCGGTGGTGGTCGTCGGGACCGGCGCGGTCGGGACCGCTTCGGGCCCCGACGCCGAGGTGGACCCGCCCGTCGTGGTGGTCTCGGCGGCGACGAGGTCGCCGTCCTCGTCGGCCACGAGCGGGGGACCGTCCATGCTCGGGCGATCGGCCTCGAGGTTCGAGGCCAGCGGGTCGCTGCAGCCCGTCGCCACCAGCCCGAGCACCAGCACCAGGCCCACCGTCATCCCACGAACCGCCATCGGAACCTCTGCACCTCTCGTCGCGCGAACCCGGCCCCATCGGTCGCGCCCGACGTCATCTGAGAGGTCGACCCCACTGCGTCAGAAGCAGCTGGGCAGGCCGTAGGCGTCGAAGCGGGCGGTGATGACGTCACCGTCGGTCCGGAGGGTGGCGAGGAGGGCGTCGCGCTCGGCCTCGCTGCGGAACCCGCCGGCGTCGAGCACCGGTCGCATCAGGCCGACGAAGTGGTCGAGGCCACCGATCAGGTCGGCGACCACGGCCTCGTCCCCCGCGGGGGGCGTCCGGCCCCGGAGCACGGCGGCGGTGGTCTCGATGGAGGAGACGAGCGTGCCCATGATCCGCAGTGCGTCCTGGGGCGTCGCCATGCCGCCTTGGTTGAGGGCCGACGATCCCACCTGCTGGTTGCGGGCGGCGCAACCCCGCTCGATCTCGGCCACGAAGTCCTCGCGGTCCTGGGGCGGGGCGACCGGCACCGTCGTCGGGGCGACCGGTTCGGGCCCCGCGGTCGTGGGCGCGCCCGCGGCGGGCACGGCGGTCGTCACGCCGGGCAGTGTCGTCGTGACGTTCGGGTCGATGAGGGACGGGTCGTCGTCGGAGTAGGGCTGCTTGCCCGAGCTCTCCAGCTTGTCGGCCAGGGGATCCCCACAGCCCACCAGGGCGATCGCCATCGCCAGGACCACCGCCGTCGTCCGCACCGCTGCCACTCGAGCCCTCCTCGTGCCGCCCGGCCGCTCCGAGCGGGGTCCCCATCGGCGCCGGCCCCCCAGGGTTGAGCAGGCCGGATGGGCCGTTCGGCTCACAACCGGCGAGACGACGGCCGATGAGAGGCGGGATGGCCCCGCACGAGACCTCCACCCCGCCTGCGCCCGGTCGCGCCGAGCCCGTCGTGCTCCTCGAGGGCGTGCGCCGGCGCTTCGCCGCCGTCGAGGCGCTGAGCGACCTCAGCCTCCGCGTGGAGAAGGGGACGATCACCGTCCTCCTCGGCCCCAACGGGGCCGGCAAGACCACCGCCATCCGGGTGATCACCGGGGCCCTCGGCGTCCACGGCGGCACCGTGCGGGTGTTCGGCCTCGACCCCGACCACAAGAACGACGGCCAGGAGGTCCGGCGCCGCTGCGGTGTCGTCTCGGCCAAGCCGGCCCTGTACGACCGGCTCTCCGGCTTCGACAACCTGCGCTACGCGGCCGAGCTCTACGGCCTGGGGTGGACCGAGGAGACCAAGGAGCGCGTCGTCGAGGCGGCCACCCGGTTCGGCATCCAGGGCAGCCTGGACGCCCAGGTCGGCGGGTTCTCGACCGGCATGAAGACCCGTCTCGCCCTCTCCCGATCGGTGCTGCACCAGCCCGACCTGCTGCTCTTCGACGAGCCCACCTCGGGTCTCGATCCCGAGTCGAGCCAGGCTGTCCTCAACCTGATCAAGGACATGGCCGCCGACGGCACCACCGTCGTCATGTGCACCCACCTGCTGCTCGAGGCCGAGGGCCTGGCCGAGCAGGTCGTCGTCATGGAGGCCGGCTCCGACATCGCCTCGGGCCCGCCCGACGACCTCATCCGCCGCTACTGGCCCGACGACTCGGTCCGTCTGGGTGTCGAGGACATGGCCATGCTGGACGGGCTGACGGCGCTGCCCGGCGTCCGCCGGGTCACCCCGGTGCCCGACACGACCGACCAGGTCGACGTCGACCTCGACCACCTGCACCGGGTGCCCGAGATCGTCCTGGCCCTGACCACGCGGGGCGCCCGCCTGACCAAGGTGGCCCCCCACGATCGCTCCCTCGAGGAGCTCTACTTCGCCGTCCGCCGGCCGCACATCGCGACCGGCGACGCGCCCGAAGGCGGCGGCCTTGCCCCCGTGGCGCCGCCGCCTGACGCTCTCGCTGCCCCGCCGGTCCCGGCCCCGCAGCCCGCCGAGGAGGCACCCGTCTGATGGACTGGAAGCGCGTTCGCATCGTCGTCCGCACCGAGCTCAAGCAGCTGGCGCAGGCCAAGGACTTCTGGTTCCCGATGGTGATCCTCGGCAGCTTGTTCTTCGTCGTGGTCCCGACGGTCCTCTTCTTGACCATCACCCAGATCGGCGACGTCCAGGTCGTCGACAAGGTGTCCCGGGCCATCGACGTCCTGCCCCGGTCGACCCAGGACGCCATCCCCGAGGCGTCGGCGGCCGGCCGCACGTCCTACGCCCTGGCCGTCTTCCTGCTGGCGCCGGTGGCGATCGTCGTCCCCCTCACCATCTCGACCGCCGTCGGCGCCGCCAGCCTCGTCGGCGAGCGCGAGCGGGGCACCGGTGAGTTCCTCGCCC
>DASVEC010000205.1:0-21854 GCA_036380755.1 Iamia sp.
GTCCCGACCGATCCCGACGACGGCGACCCGCTCCCCGTCGGGCGAGATGTCGACATGGGCGAGGAACCCGAGGTCGGGCGCCTGCAGCGATCCCCCCGAGGTGGGTTCGACGTGGGGGACGACCTGCGTCGACCCCGTCGAGACCTCGCTGACGACGGCCATGACGTCGGCCCCCACGGTCTCCACCGAGTCGTCGAGCTCCCTCGAGTACGCCGTGTAGGCGACGCGCTCACCCTCGTCGTCGATGGCGACGCTCGAGATCCAGCTGTCGGACACGGCGCCGTCCGCGGCCTGCGACACGATCGAGAACGCCCACGGCCCACTGGGAGTCGTCCGCGACGCCAGGTAGACCTGCGTCGAGTCCGGCGGGATGGTGACGCCGGGGACGAGGTTCGACGCCGACGAGACGAACGCGATGGAGTTGCCGTCGCCGGACATGGCGATGTCGAACACCGCCCCGTCCATGTTCGTCGGCGTGACCAGCGAGACCGACCTGCTCCCGCCGCTGCCCTCGGCGACGTACACGGCGTGCGCGTCGGTGCCCGTGGGCGGCGAGGCCACCAGGTTCTCGGCCATCGAGGCGAAGGCGATGACCTCCCCGTCCGTCGACACCGCCGTGGATATCGACCGACGGTCCCCCCCGACCCCGATCAGGTCGGGGCCTCCGTCCGGGTTGGTCCCCTCGCATCCGGCCGAGCCGTCGGCCCGTGAGATCAGCTGCGGTCCACCGAACTCTCCGGTCGCAGTCGCTCGCTCCCACGCGACCACCTGCGCCTCGTGGTAGCCGGCGTCCGCCCCCGACGGCGACGTCGCACAGCCCAGGCCGGCGTCCCCGGTGTCGGAGCGGAAGACCGACACGAAGGTCTGCCCGTCGCCGCTCAGGTCCGCATCGATCGGGGACGTGTTCTGGATGATCCCGGGCACGTCGAGCACCTGGAGCTTCCGGGGTGAGCGGGACGACCCACGGTCGGCGACCCCGAACAGGTAGGCGCGCTCGTCCTCCTCTTCCTCCGCGACCGTGAAGAGATCCTCCATGGCGCTCGACCACCCGACCGTGGTGCCGTCGTCGTCCAGCGCCATCTCGCCGCGAGGCAGCGGGAGGCCGACGCCGTCCTCGGCGAAGGGGCGGTACTGGTACGTCACCCACGACGGTGCCGACGTCTGCGCCGCGGCCTCGTGCGCGGCGGGGCCCGCCGCCACCGTGATCCCCACGACGCCGATGAGACCGGCGACCAGCGCCCGCTCCGTCCGCCGTCTCCGAAGCCTGCCGGATCTCGCCGCCATTCGCCCTCCAGGGCTCGCCTTGGGCGGCACCCTAAGACGCTTGCGTTGGGTGGTCAACCGACCACCCTGCGTCACGGGACCCTCTGGCGGAGGGCCGACCCCTCAGACGAGCTGGGCGGTGAGCGCGGCGACCTCGTCGAAGTTCTTCTTGATGTCCGGCAGGGACTGGGTGCCGTCCCGGTAGGCCTGCTTCGACATGTCCTTGGCGCCGAAGCGAAGCCGCCCGGAGTCGCTGTCGATGACATCGGCGACGACCAGCGTGCCGGTCCGGAGGTCGACGCCGCACTCGATCTTGAAGTCGAAGTACGTCCCACCGAGCCCCGCCCACGCCTGCTCGACGATCTCGAAGGTCCGGAGGGTCAGCTCGCGGAGCCGGGCGAAGAGCTCGGGCGTGACCATCGCATGGCGGCTGCCGGAGAGGGGCTCGCGGCTGATGAGGTCGCCGGCGCGGAGGCCGAGCGGCGCGGCGGCCTGCTCGTTCGGCGCCAGACGGCGCAGCTCGTCGCCCGCGAAGTCGAACTCGAGGAGCGGGTCATGGTTGGTGTCGTCCTTCTCGAACACCTCGAAGACGAGGTCGGCCAGGACGGTGCCGTCGGCGACGTCGGCGTTCCGGTCGAGGAAGCTGCCCGTGGCGATCCGCCGGGCGACGAGCTCGATCGGGATCATCTCCACCCGGCGGGCCCGGAACGTGACCGCGTCGACCTGCTCGAGGAAGTGCGTCGGCACGCCGTGGTCGCCCAGCAGCCGGAACATGTTGCAGGTCGTCGTCGTCGACGCTGCCCCCTTGCCGTCGATGACGTCGCGCCTCTCTCCGTCACCCGCCGTGATGTCGTCCTTGCTGCGGATCAGCACCGTGCCGTCCCCGGCGTCGATGACGATCTTGGTCTTGCCTTCGTCGATGGCGTGCATGAGTCGCTCCTTCTCTCGGTCGAACACCGACGCGGGTGCGTCGGGCAACGGCACCAGACGGTCGGGACGGACGGCGCGGATGCCGTCGATCTCGTCGGTGGCGGCGCGCAGGCGCTGGCGCACGCGATTGAGTCGCGATCGCACCGTCCCGGTCGGCACGCCGAGGGCGTCGCCGACCTCGCGGTAGGTGAGGTCCTCCCAGGCGTACAGGAGGAGGGCGTCCCGCTCGCGGGCGGGCAGCTCCTCGAGCAGCCTCGCCATGGCGCGAAGCCCAGCCTGTGCGTCCACCGACGCCGTCACCGAGTCGGCGTGATCGTGAGGATCGCTCCGGTCGAGCACCCGCTCCAGGGCCCGGAGCTCCGACGCGCGGTGGCGGTGGTGCTTGCCCAGCAGGTTGGACGCGATGCCGTAGAGCCAGGGCAGTGCCGAGGTGCGGTCCGGGTCGTAGCGCCTCCTCGCCTCGAAGGCGGCGAGGAACACCTCGCTGAGCAGGTCGCCGGCATCGTCCGGACCGATCCTCCGGGCCAGGAACCGGAAGATGGCGTGGGCGTGCCGGTCGAAGATCTCCCCGAACCGACCGGCGTCGACGAGCGACTCCTCCACCAGCTCGGCATCCGACGATCGGGTCACATCCACTTCTTACCGTCAGGCCCGATCGCGGTTCGCGGCCCGACGCCGGCTCACTGCGAGCCGGCGGCGACGAGGACGGCGGCCAGCGGCTCGAGGTCCTCGACGAGGTGGGCGAGGTCGTCCGGCTCGAGGGTGTCGTAGGCCGGGGCGGCGAGCTCGTCGGTGAGCGTCTCGACCCCGTCCTTGATCCGGCGCCCGGCGGGGGTGAGCCAACCGTCGGCGCCGACGAGGCCGCGGGTGCGCATGGCGTCCACGACCGCCGCCAGCTGGGCTCGGGGTAGGTGCGAGACCCGCCCGAACCGCTCTGCGGGCATGCCTTCGGAGAGCGCGTGCAGGACGTGTGACTCCGTCCCGCCGATGCCTGCCGTCACGAGCGCAGCGACGTGGCCGTCGCCGCGGTGCTCCCGGAGCAGGTTGGCCCCGTACCAGAGCCGCGCCAGCGGCTCCGTGGGCACCGGCAGCGTCCGTACCGCGGCGTAGAGGGCCCGCCCCTCCGTCGGCGCGCCGGTCCCCGCCCTCAGCGCCAGCTCCGCCGCCCGGGCGACGCCGGGGCCGTCGGCGAGGTCGCCGAGGAGGCGCCGCAGGGCGGCGACCGAGCCCTGTTCGCGGGCGGCGTTGGCCGCCTCGGGAGTGACCCGGTCCCAGACGCGGGGGATGTGCCGGGCGACCTCGCCGGGGGCGAAGCTGTAGAAGAGCGCGTGGACCACCTCGGGCGGTGCGTCGCGGCCCAGAGGGGCCGCCCGGCCGGCGAAGTAGGCGTCCCACGCGTTGCCGACGCCGAGCGCCATCACCGCCTCGGTCGGCTCGCTCGCCATGTACGTGACGACGGCGACGGGCTCGACCAGGTCGAAGAGGCGGCGGCCCACGGACGCCGTCACGGGTGCTCCCGGGCCGTCACGAGGAGGGAGCGAGCGGTGGGTGGTCGAGCACGCGGGGCCGGTACTCGACCAGCTGGATGCCGCCGTCGAAGGTGCGGTGATCGATCATCTCGAGGGCGACGTCCGGGTACCCGTCGTAGATGCGCTCTGCGCCCGTGGCCCCGGTGATCACCGGGAACATCCCGACCCGGAAGCGATCGACGAGCCCCGCTCGCAGCAGGGACCGGCACAGGCTGAGGCTGCCGATCGTGCTGAGGAGCCCCGAGTCGCTCTCCTTCATCGTCCGGACCGCCTCGACGGCGTCGTCGCGCACGAGTGTGGTGTTGGCCCACGTGAGCGGCTCGTCGAGGGAGGACGAGAACACCACCTTCGCCGCCTTCGTCAGGCCGTCGACGCTCGCCTCCTCCTCGGCGCGGAACTCGTCTTGCCCCGGCGGGACCTCCCCGGCGGCGAAGCCCGACATCAGCCGGTAGGTGTTCGCGCCCATCAGATACGTGACCTCGGGTTGCTCGCCCAGCCAGGCGAGGTACTCGGGCCCCTCGAGACCCCAGAAGCCGGGCCAGCCCTCCCCCGACGCGTACCCATCGAGGGATGTGATGAAGTCGACCAGAAGGTCTGCCATGGTGATGTCCTCTCCTCGGATGTCATGTCGCCGCACATGCTGCGGTGCCGCCGGCGACACGAGCTACGACGACCGGCGAGCCAGGAACTCATCGCGGGCGACATCCTGGTTCGGCGTGCGTACAGTCACCGCGTGGCCTCGGAGGAGTGGGCCGGCCTCGGCCCGGGGGACGTGGTGCTCGTCGTCGCACCGCACTTCGATGATGCCGCCCTGTCGGCCTTCGCCCTCCTCGCCCTCCGGGCCACCGTCCTGACCGTCTGCACGGGCCGGCCCGACCCGCCGCAGCGGACCCGGTGGGATCGTCGCTGCGGGTTCCGGGACTCGAGCGAGGCGATGGCCGCCCGGCGACGGGAGGACGACGCCGCCCTGCTCGCCCTGGGCGTCGTCCGTCGGGAGGTCGGTCTGCTCGATGCCCAGTACGTCCCGGCGCGGACCGAGGAGGACGCCGCCCTCCTGGTCGGTGCGGTGGCCGCGTGGCAGACCGAGCACCCCGGCGGCGCCGTGGCTCTGCCCGCCGGCAGCGGGATGCGGCCGTCGCTCGTGGCGCGGGTGCGCCGGCGCATCCCGCATCGTCGTCTCGGGGTCGCCTGCGCCAGCGCACCCCATCCCGATCACGTGTGGGTCGGCGATCAGCTGGTTCGGGCCGCCTCGAATGCCGGCCTCGTCGTGTACGAGGACCTCCCGTACGCCTGGTCGGCACCCGCCGGGCCCCGAGCCCGGGCGCTGTCGGCGCGGGCCGGGCGCACCAGCGTGCCGTTCACCCTCTCCGTCGAGCGGGACAGGAAGGCGCTCGCCGTCGCCGCGTACCACTCCCAGCTGCGCGGGATCCTCCCCCGATGGGTGCGCTCGCCCGCCGAGGCCCTCGCCGACGAGGAGCACTACTGGCATCTCGTCCCCGCCGGGGGCTCGGGAGGTGGGCGTCGACCAACCTGAGGGAAGGGCGTAGGTTCGCGGCACCGAGTGCCGACCAGGAGCCGACGGCAGCCCTGGACAGGAGGTGGCGTCGATGAACCCGAAGATCCGGGCGATGCTGAACGAGTCCGAGCAGGCTCTCCTGCGCGAGACCGACGAGCGCGACCTCGTGCGGCTCGACGAGGACGAGCTCATCGAGCTGCACCGCCGCATCCGCAGGGCTCGCACGAAGTACGTGAAGCTCCACCGACGGCGAGGGGCGGCCCAGGTGCGCAAGGACCGATCCCGCACGCGCGCCGGCGGTGCGGTCCGGAAGACGGCGATCAAGGCCGAGGCCTTCGAAGAGGCGCTCGCGGTCGTGTCGGCGCGCCTGGCGAAGGTCGCCGCCGACGCCGCCGAGACCCTCAGGCAGGAACGCCTCGCCGCCGCCCGTGGGCGGACCAAGGACAAGAAGGGGAAGCCGACGCCGGGCCAGGGCAAGCCGAAGGCGGGGGACGGCCATCGCGCCCGGGGGCGATCGCCGATCGAGGAGAAGCGGAAGGCCTCGGACCGGGCGTCGAAGCGGAGGTCGGAGGCGAAGCGCGCCGCCAAGGCCTAGACCTCCCAGGGTGCCGCGGTCAGCGCGCGCCCTCGGGCTCGACGTCTTCGCGTCCTCACCCTCGCCACCGCCTGATCAGCGGGGCTGGAGGAGCGCGGCCGCGTCGTCGTAGTCGACGAGCCCGAGGCGACCGCCGAGCCCGTGGGGCGGGTCGTAGGAGCGGAAGCCGAGGAGGCGTTGCACCCGTTCGGGCATCGAGCGGGCCGCCTCGAGCGGCACGGTCAGCTGGTGGTTCTCCTCGGAGCGGAGCCAGCCGCAGCAGAACCCGGCGTGGAGGCCGACCCTCCACTCGTCGGTGGTCGTGTTCGCCCCACCGCCGTGGACGACCTTGCCGCTGTAGAGCAGCGCGGAGCCGGCGGGCATGACCGCCCGGCAGGTGGAGCCCGGCGGCACGTCCGGCAGGGCTCCCTCCCAGTGGTTCGAGCCCGGCGCGATGACCGTGGCCCCGTTGGCCTCGGTGAACTCGGTGAGGGCGAAGATGGCGGTGACGGTGATCTCGGTGTCGCCCATGGCGTGGGGCCAGTTGAGCTCGTCGCGATGCAGCATCTGCGCCGTCTCGCCCGGTCCGATGGCGATGAGCTGGCCGGTGTTGAGCCAGTAGTCGCCCTCGCCGAGGTAGCGGTCGCCCAGGGCGGCGTACCGCTCGTCGCACAGCAGCTCGCACCAGGCCGGCGATCGGGCGGCCAGGCCGGTGACCCGCTTGGTCCGATCGCCGTGGAAGTCGGTCCAGAACCCCTCGGTCGCGCTCCCGGCCCGGTGGCGCTCGACGAACGGGGCGACCTCCGTCGTGAGCCGAGCGAGGAGATCGGGGTCCAGGAAGCCCTCGACCACCAGCCCGCCGTCGTGCTCGAAGGCGACCCAGACGTCGTCCCAGTCGAGGTCGGCGGCGTCGAAGTGCTGGAGCTCCACGATCTGCACAGTAGGACGCGGACGTCTCCGCCCTCACGGGCGGACGCCTCGAGATGGACGGAGCGTCAACGAGGATCTCGGCGGCGTCGGATGTCGGCGGCCACGCGGCCGAAGGTCGAGACGAAGTAGTCGGTCCTCATCCAGAACGACGCGACCAGCTCGAGCTCGCGGTCCTCCTTCCGGGCCTCCGCGTTGACCGGATCGACGACCACCCGCAGGGCGTGGACGCGAACTCCGGTGCCGTCCGGTTCGCCGATGATGATGGCGACGTCGGCCCGCTCCACGTCGACCGGCAGGCCACCCGGGAGCACGCCGAGATGGGTCCGCAGGTCGTCCGTCATCACCGGCGGTTCTACGAGCCTCGTCTGTGAGTCGTCTGTGAGCCGACGCCTCAGGTGCCGTCGAGGTAGGGGCGGATGGTGGCCCAGGTGACCTCGGCGACGACGGCGTCGCCGGCATCGGTGAGGTGGAGACCGTCGTCGGCTCGCACGGCGACGTCGACTCCGTCGACCTCGAGCGTGGACGCGAACTCGCCGTCGGGGCAGAGGGCGCCGGCCCAGTCGACGAGCTCGACACCGAGGCCGGCGGAGATGGCGTTGAACATGGCCACCCGGGTGGCGGTCGTCCCGCTGCCCTCCCACTCGACGACGCACGGCGTGGTCACCCACAGGACCTCGGCCCCCTCCTCCCCCGCTCGCGCGACAGCATCGGCGGCCATGGCGGCCCACTCGGTGTACATCTGCTCGCTGTCCGCGGCGACGGTCTGCCCGGCCGCGTCGACGTACTCGGGCTCGCCGTTGGCGTAGTTGCAGCACGCTTCGATCACGACGACGTCGGGGTGCCACGCCTCGACCTGGGCGGTGATCTCCCGGTTCCACCACCCCTGGCCCGACAGCAGGCCGGTGGCCGAGAACCCGACGTAGCGGGTCTCCACCCCCTGGGCGGAGAGCTCCTCGTCGAGCGCCGGGATGGCTCCGAAGGTCAGGGAGTCGCCGACCAGGAGGACCCGGCGGAGGCCGTCGTCCTGCGGCCCGCGGACCTCGTCGATGCTCGTCGTGGAGGTCACCGCCACCGTGGTCGTCGTCGAGCCGGTCGTGGTCACCGTCTCGGGGACCACGCCCGGCTCGGCCACCGCCTGCTCGCTCCCGCCCCCGCCACACCCGACCAGGGCGAGTGCGAGTGCGACGGCGGCGACCACGATCGGTCGACGGGAGCGGGAGGAGCAGACGGCCGCAGCCATGGGTCGATCGTCCACGAGCAACCTTCAGGGCGTCTGGGAGACGCCTTCGAACCCGCTGCGAAGGGCGTCGTCGGGCGGCACCAGGGGCAGCTCGACCACGAAGCAGCAGCCGTGCCCCGACGCGGTGTGGAGGACGATGGAACCGCCGTGGGCCTCGACGATCGACCGGGCGATGGTCAGGCCGAGGCCGGAGCCGCCGGTACGGCGAGCGCGCGAGGGCTCGGCCCGGAAGAAGCGGTCGAAGGCCCGGGCGGCGTCGGCTGGTTCCAGGCCGGGGCCCTCGTCGGCCACGGTGATGGTGACCCCGGCGGTCCGGGTGATCGCGGCGAGCCAGATGGCGCCGTCGGTGTAGGCGAGGGCGTTGGCCAGGAGGGCGGCGACGACCTGTTGGAGGCGGTAGCGGTCACCGGTGACGACCAGCCCGGACACCGTGCCCTTGATCTGGACCTCGATGCGGCGGCGGGGCTGGACGGCACGAGCGTCGCGGGCGGCGTCGCCGAGGAGGTCTTCGACGTCGACGGGCTCGCGCCGCAGCGGCCGGTGCTGGTCGAGGTTGGCGAGGAGCAGGAGGTCCTCGATGAGGTCGTACATGCGGCTGGCCTCGTGGCTCATGCGCCGGACGACGTCGTCGAGCTCGCCCTCCTGGCGGAACCCGCCCTCCCGGTACAGATCCAGGTAGCCCCGGACCGAGGTGAGGGGCGTGCGCAGCTCGTGGGAGGCGTCGGCCACGAACTGGCGGAGGCGCTCCTCGGTGGCGTCGCGCTCGTCGAGCATGACGTTGAAGGCGTGGGCCAGGCGGCCGGCCTCGGTCCGGGGTCTGGTCACCGTCGCCCGGTGCCGGCGCTCGCCCCGGGAGACGGCATCCGCCGTGGCGGTCAGGCGCGCGATGGGCCGCAGGCCGAGCCTCTCGACCCACCAGACGGCGAGGAGGAGCACGGCGCTGACGAGGACGAGGCCACCGCCGAGGGCGATGAAGAGACGACTCATGGCGCTGTCGACCTCGTCGAGCGGCAGGGCGACGATCACGACGTCGGATCCACCCTCTGGTTGGATGGCCAACGTCCGGAAGCGTTGGTCCGAGGCCGTGCCGTCCACCGTGAAGGGATCGCCGTCGACCACACGGGCCAGGGCGTCCGGGTCGACGTCGACGGCGGGCGCGTCGTCGAGCAGCCGCCCGGCGAGGACGGGGACGAGCTCGCCGTCGACCACCGTCCCGACGAACAGGCGCGAGATCGGAGCGTCCGGGCTGGTGTCCGGCGGGGTCTCGCCGTCGCGGCCGGTGCGAGGCGGCACATCGAAGCCGGCGCTGTCGGAGATGGGCCGGATGAAGGGCCGGGAGGCCTCGAGCTGGGCATCGACCTGGTCGATGAGGAAGGCCTCCTGCGTCCGCAGCAGCAGCACCGCCCCGACGGCCATGATCCCGACGATGCCGGCGGTGACCAGGAGCAGCCGGGACCGCAGGCTCACGGGTCGGCGCGCAGGGTGAAGCCGATGCCCCGGATCGTGTGGATCAGCTTCGGCTCCCCCACGTCGACCTTGCGCCGGAGGTAGCTGATGTAGGTGTCGACGACGGAGGAGTCGCCGTCGAAGTCGTAGTTCCAGACGTGGTCGAGGATCTGGGCTCTGCTCACGACCCGGCCGGCGTTGACCAGGAGGTAGTGGAGGAGCTTGTACTCCGTCGGCGAGAGCTTCACCGCCTCGCCGGCCCGGGTGACGCGGTGGGCGTCGGCGTCGAGCTCGAGGTCGGCGCACCGCAACAGGGCGTCACCGGGTCCGGCGTGGTCGAGCCGGAGGCGGACCCGGGCGACGAGCTCGGCGACGGCGAAGGGCTTCACCTGGTAGTCGGCCCCGCCGGTGGTGAGGCCGCGGACGCGGTCCTCGGTGCCGTCGCGGGCGGTGAGGAAGATGACCTGCGTCGTGGAGCCGGCGGCGCGGAGCCGTTGGAGCACCGTGAAGCCGTCGAGGTCCGGGAGCATGACGTCGAGGACGACGGCATCGGGCTGGAGCTCGGCGGCGAGGGCGAGCGCCTCCCTGCCGGTCTCGGCCACGATCGCGTCGAAGCCGGCCATCTGGAGGGCCGACCCGACCAGGAACCGGATGTTCTCCTCGTCGTCGACGACGAGGACCCGCGGCGCCGGCACGTCAGGACTCTTCGAAGTGGGAGGCGACCGACTCGGCCTCCTCCTCGACCGTGGCCGCGTCGACGAGGTCGCCGGCCTGGGTCGTGAGGACGTCGACCCACCGGTCGAGGATCTCCTGGGCGTCGCCGGTCTCGAACAGGTCGGCGCGCAGGTCACCGAGCTTGTACTGGTAGATGGCCTCGAAGGCCTCGTCGGCGTGGAACCGCTCGACGAGGCGGTTCGCCCGGCCGAACCCGCCCCCTGGCGGTCCGCCTTCGGGCATCTCGCCCCCGGCCGGCGGCTCGAACCCCTCTGGCATCTCGCCCCCGGCCGGCGGCTCGAACCCCTCCGGGGGGCCGCCGCCCCCTCCGGGGAAGCCACCGCCACTGCCCAGGGCCAGGTTGAGGTCCCAGGGCACGATGGTGAAGCGCTCGGTCTCGACGTCGTACCAGAGGTAGGCGTTGTTGCCGGGACCGTCGATGTCGTCGAAGTTGCCCAGCAGCTCCATGGCGGCGAGGTAGGTGGCGAAGGCCTCGACGTCGAGCCGATCCTCGAGCTCGGCGGAGAAGGTCTCGTCGTCGGACTCGTCGACGAACTGGAGGAGGTCGATGAGCGGGCTCAGGTCGGCGACGTCCTTGCCCCCCTCCTGGTCGAAGACCTCCTCGTAGGAGGCCGGATCGTCCCCGCGGTACTCCCAGGTGCCGGTGCTCTCGGCCTTGTAGAGGGCGCCCTCGGACTCGAAGGAGGCGTCCTGCCAGGCGTCGTCGTCGGGGTTCTCGACCGCCAGCCGCAGCTCGGCGTCGCTGCCGTTGACGACGAAGCTGGTGGCGATCGCCTGCTGCGACGGGAGGAGGGCGTCCTCGAGCAGCTCGAGGGCGACGGCCTCGTTCAGCGACGTCTCCGAGCTGTTGGAGCGGATGACGATGTCCTCGCGCTGCTGGTGCTCCTGGCCCTCGACGTACTCGTCGAGGCGGATGAGCCACGGGAGGCTGGCGGGATCGTCGGCGTCGGCGCCCCCCGATGGGCCACCGGCGGGCCCGCCTCCCCCACCCTCCTCGGTCCCGCCCACCCCGAACAGCGAGGAGTTGCCCTTGAGGCGGAGCCCGACCCGCTCGTAGGTCGTCCCGTCGATGGTGGCGGTGGCCTCGATCCACTCCTTCTCGCCCGAGTCGGCGTAGGTCTCGACCATGGCGTCGTAGTCGCCCTCGTCGAACTCCAGCTCGATGGCGTGGACCACGCTCGAGTCGAACAGCTGCACCTCGTCGTCCGCGGCCGGCGAGCTCTCCGCCCGGGGCTCCTCGGCCTCGGGCTCGGCGGCGTCGTCGGCATCGCCGCCGCACGAGCCGGCGACCAGGACGAGGACGGCGGACAGGGCGAGGCGGCGGACGAGGCGGACGGGGACGGGCATGGAGGACCTCCAGGGGTCCTCCTCATCGAACAATGCGACGGTCTGCGTTCCCTCTGCGTTGTCTGTGAGGTCTCTGTGAACCGGTCCCGCTCACAGGGTCCTCACAAGGAGGCGTCGTACACCTGGCGGCCACCTCTGGTTCACCCCGGGAGCTGTACCGCATGCCCAAGACGGCAGTCTTCGCCCTCGATCTCCTCGCCATCGCCCTGCTCACGTTTGCGCTCTACTTCCCCCGCCACCGGCGCCGCGACCTCGTCGTGTCGTACCTGGGGGTCAACGTCGGCGTCCTGGCCGTGGTGGAGGCACTCATCTCCTCCGAGGTGACCGCGGGCCTGGGTCTCGGCCTGTTCGGCGTGCTGTCGATCATCCGCCTGCGGTCCTTCGAGCTGGACCAGCAGGAGGTGGCGTACTACTTCGTGGCCCTGGCGCTCGGCGTGCTCGGCGGGGTCCCGATCGAGCCCGCCTGGCTCTCCCCCGCCCTCATGGCCGCCCTGCTCGCCACGGTGTTCGTCGGTGACCATCCCCGGCTGTTCGGCCGCTACCGGGTCGAGAGCCTCGTGCTCGACGAGGCCTACACCGACGAACGCCTGCTCGTGCGGCGCCTGGAGTCGATGCTCGGGGCCCGCGTCCACGGGGTCGCCGTCCGCCGGGTCGACCTGGTCCAGGACACGACGAACGTCGAGGTCCGCTTCGAGCTGCCGCCGGGCGACGGCCGCGACGACCTCTCCGAGGGCAGCCCGCGGCGGGAGTCGGTCCGATGACGCTGATCGACGACGCTCTGCTGCCGGTCGCGCTGGCGCCCGTCGGGCTCGACGAGCTGGTCGGCTGCGCCGATCTCCAGACCCGGCGGGACCGCAAGTACCTCGTGCCCTGCGGGCGCGCCGTCGAGCTCGCCGCGGTGCTCCCGACGGGCACCCGCGTCCTGCGCATCGGCGCGCTGACCTGCTTCCGCTACGAGTCCGTGTACTTCGACACGCCCGACCACGCCAGCTACCTCGGAGCGGCGCGGCGCCGTCCCCGCCGGTTCAAGGTCAGGACACGGACCTACACCGACTCCGGCAGCTGCATGCTCGAGGTCAAGGTCCGCGACGCCCGGGGCCACACCGTGAAGCACCGCCAGCCCTACACCCTCGACGATCGGCACCACCTGAGCGCCGCCGGGCGGGCCTTCGTCGCCGCCTTCCCCCAAGGCGCGCCCTTCGCCGACCGGATGACCAACGTGCTGGCCACGGTGTACGACCGCACCACCCTGCTGCTCCCCGACGGCGCCACGCGCATCACCATCGACCTCGACGTGCGCTGGACGGCCCCGGAGGGCGGTGGGGCCAGCCTCCCCGGCCTCGCCGTCGTGGAGACCAAGACGGCGGGCGCCCCCTCGGAGGTCGACCGAGCCCTGTGGCGGATGGGCATCCGGCCCAGTGCGATCAGCAAGTTCGGCACCGGGCTGGCGGCCGTCACGCCGGAGCTGCCGGCCAACAAGTGGCATCGGGTCCTCGGCCGCCACGTCGCCCTGCGCGCCACCTAGCCACCGCCGCGCCGGCGAGGACGCAGGTCATGACGTCGAGAGGCAGCCGGAAGCGGGCGATGCCGTAGAAGGCGGCGCTGACGACCACGACGGTGACCAGGGCGGCGCCGGCCGGGAGCAGGTCGGCCCGACGCCGGCGGAGGGCCACGGCGCCGGCGATCGAGACGGGCACCAGGGCCCAGAACGTGATGTAGCCGGCCCACGACGCCCACATGGGCCGGCCCTCCCCTTGGTTCACGTAGACCTGCTGGTCGACGGCGTAGAAGCCGAACGTGCGGCCGATCCGGGCGTGGACCACCGCGGGGATGCGCCGGGGTTGGTCCCGGATGTGGTCGAGGGCGGCGTCGCGCTGGAGCCGGGAGACCTCCGAGGCGTCGAGGCCCCGCTCTTCGGTGCGGTGGGCGGCGTTGAAGTCGAGCGCGCACTGGAGCGACCACGACCCGATGATGTGGGTCTCGTAGGTCGCGGGGCAGTTGGCGCCGAGCAGCGTGAGCCCGTCGTTGGTCGAGATCAGGACCGGCTCCTCGAGCTGGGTCAGGTTCCAGAGCGTCCACGGGGCGACGACCATCCCGGCGGCGACGACGGCGACGCCCGAGCGGAGGATGCGGTCGCGCCGGGACAGGTCGCGGGTCGAGACGATGGCGGGGATGATCAGCAGCGGCAGGAAGAGCCCGATCTCGGCCCGGGCCAGGATGGTCAGCCCACAGAGCGCGCCGGTCGCCGCGGCGCGGCGGAGGGTGGGCGAGCGCCGCAGCGCGACCGCGGCCCACAGCAGACCGGCGATGAGGGCGGTCGAGATCGACTCGCTCATCACCAGGGCGTCGTTCATCCAGAGGTTGGGGTTCACCGCGGCCACCACCGCCCCGGCCACACCGGCGGTCGTCCCGGCGAGCGAGCGGGCCAGCAGGCCGATGAGCACGATGGCCACCGCTCCGACCACGCAGAACGTGAGGCGCTGGGCCATGACGCTGTCCGGGAACGCCCATCCGGTGGGGACGAGCGAGGCGACGGTGAGCGGCGGGTGGTCGGCGACGTGGGCGCCGGAGAAGGGATGCCGGAACCAGCGGCCGTCGGCGGTGCCATGGGCGGTCAGGCTGTAGAGGAAGGCATCGCCCTCGTCGGTGACGTCGTCGTCGCCGCGGAACTCCCGCCACGTGTAGAGCACCCGCCACGCCAGCCCGACGAGCGCCACCGCCCCGATGGCGACCGGGCCTCGATCGAGCCGGCGCCGACCGGTCCGGATCACCGACCCCGCACCCGACGCAGCAGTGGACGCTCGACGCCGTACCAGCTGACCAGGGCCGAGGCCGTCCCCAGGCCCAGGCCGGCGGCCAGCGCCACGGGGAAGCCGCCGTCGACGTGTTCGACGACGAGGTCGATCCAGCCGAGGTGCCAGAGGTAGAGGCCGTAGGAGACGGTGCCGAGCAGCACCACCGGTCGCGACGAGAGGACGGCGACGAGGCGCGAGCGACCGCCTGCGAACACGAGCGGCGCCACCAGGAGGAGACCGACCACGACGAGCACCAGCTGGCGGCGCTGCCAGTACGTTCCGCGGTACGCGCCGTGGGGGTCGAGCAGCATCGCGTCGGTGGGCGCACCGATGCGCCAGGCGTACCCGGCGCAGATCGCGGCGGCCGCCGCCCAGCAGAGCCCTGGTGCCCACTGCGCCCCGCGCTCGGGTCGACCGCGGGCGCGCAGGACGGCGAGGGCCATGCCGGCCCCGAAGGCGTCGAGGTAGCCCGGGAGCCACTGGAAGGCGAGACCTCGCCACGTCGGGTTGGTGGCCGACACCACGGCGCGGAAGGCGAAGGCGGCGACGACGAGGGCGGCGCAGCCCAAGAGCTCGATGAGCGCGGACGAGCGGCCGCGCCCGATCCGCCGCACGCCCGCCGCCCACACGGGCACCAGGAGGTAGAAGGCGACCTCGACGCTCAAGGTCCAGGCCTGGAAGATGCCGCCGTACACCGTCAGCCGGTCGTAGGGCTGGAGGAGCAGCACCATCCGCCACCACGACCGGCCCAGATCGACGGCGCCGAGGGCCCAGAGGCCGGCGAGTGCCACCCAGTACGCCGGGAGGACGCGGGCGGCGCGACGACGCAGGTACCGGCCGACCGGTGGGACGGGGCTCTCGCCGAGGTGGGCCTCGGCGAAGGGCCGGTAGACGAGGAACCCGGACAGCACGAAGAAGACCACCACGGCCCCGTCCATGACCGACGCCGGACGGGCCAGCACCGCCAGGCCGGAGCCGATCTCGGCCGTGCTGGCGGCGTGGTGCACGACGATGGCCACCGCGGCCAGGGCTCGCACCCCGTCGAGGCCCGGCACTCGTCCCGGCGCGGACGCAGGCCCCGGTCCCGCCGTGGCCATGGCCTGGTCAGGGCGCGGGGCGGCCATCACGGCTCACGAGGCCGTCGAGCACCTCCGCCAGATCGTCGAGCGGCAGCGGCTTGGCCAGGTAGTCGTCCGCCCCTGCCTCGGTCGCCCGCCGACGCTGCTCCTCGGAGGTGCTGGCGCTGAGGAAGACGATCGGCACGGAGACGCCGGCGGCCCGGAGCCGACGGCACACCTCGAACCCGTCGTGCACGGGCATGTTCACGTCGAGGAGGACCACGTCGGGCTGGATGGATGCGGTCAGGTCGATCGCCTCCCGCCCGTCGCGGGCCGGCATCACCTCCCAGCCGAAGTGGCGGAGAGCCGCCACGAGCAGCGCCCGGAGGTTGTCGTCGTCCTCGGCCAGGACGACGCGGGGCGGTGGCGCCGCCTCAGCCACCCGGGCCCCCGAACGAGGGCGGTCCGCCCCCGCCCCCGGGGAACACGCCGGCGGGCAGGTCGCCGCCCCCGGCTCCGCCGCCGCCGCCGTCGGACGTCGAGCTCGAGTCGGTCGCCGAGCCCGGCAGCGCCTCGTCCAGGTCGGCCAGGACGACGGTGTCGCCCACCTCGACGCCCTCGGTGATCTCGGTCCAGGTGTCGCCGATGGCGCCGACCTCGACCGGGACGTCGGTGGCCTCGGTGCCGTCCAGCACCTGCACCGTGTGGGCGCCGTCCGTCGCGGTGACGGCCGAGGTCGGCACGGCGACGGCCTCGGTCGCCCCCGCGGTCACCACCTCGACCGTGGCGGTGGAGCCGTTGCCCAGGCTCGACGGCTGGTCGGTCAGGCCGATGGTCACGGGGTACGTCGTGCTGGCCCCGGACGAGGTCCCGGTCACGCCGATCCGGACGACCTCGCCCTCGATGGCCGGGCGCTCGCCATCGGGCTGGACGTGGGCGGCCTGGCCGAGCTCGATGTCGGGCAGGTCGCCGACGTCGACGAGCGCGGTCACCTCGTAGCCGCCCTCGCTGACGATGACGACCGTCGCCGTGGCCGAGGCGGCCTCGACCTCGTCCCCGGTGGCGAGGCCGACGGAGACGACGGTGCCCGAGATGGGGCTGACGATCCGCGCCTGCCCCACCGCCTGCTCGGCGACGGTCAGCGTGGCCTCGGCGGCGTCGACCGCCTTCTGGTAGGCGATCAGCTCCTCGGCGGTCGGTTCGGAGGTCGTCTCCGACGCCTCGGGGGTGCTCCCGCTCGGCGCCGACCCCGATGGCCCGCCGTCCGCCGAGCCACCGTCCTCGGGCATCGAGCCCTCGGGGACCGTCCCCTGGCTGCCGTCGTCGGGGACGCTGCCGGTGTCGGGCGGGGTCCCCGAGTCGGACCCGCCCGGCGGCTGCTCGGCCCGCTCGGCCAGGAGCTCGGTGAGGGCGGTGGCCGCATCGGTCAGCGTGGTCTGCGCGGTGGTGAGCGCCTGCTGGGCCGTGAAGGCCTGCTCGAGGGCATCGCGGCAGGCGGTCGCGTCGCCTCCCTCCTCCTCGCCGGAGGCACACGCGGCCGCCGCCGTCTCGAGGGCGGTCGCCGCCAGGCTGGTGGCGTCGCTGACCGCCGACTGGGCGTCGAGCACCGCCTGCTGGGCCGCCCCCAGCCCGCCGTCGTCCGAGGTCGCCGTGGCGCGGGGGACCGGCAGCACCACGCCGGTCGCCATGCCGCCTCCGAGTGCGGTGCCGCCCGACGGGACGCCGGTCAGCCCGGAGACGTCCTCGCCGGCGAGCGCTCGCTCCAGGACGAGCTCCGCCTCGTCGAGGTCGGCCCGGGCCGCGTCGACCTCGTCCTGGAGGTCGGCGTCGTCCAGCGTCGCCAGGGTCGCTCCGGTCGGGACGGTGTCGCCGGGCTGCACCTCGACCGAGCTGACGGTCCCGGCGACGGGGAAGGCGACGCTGGCCTGGCTCACCGGCTCGACCGTGGCGACCAGCTGGACGACCTCGTCGACCGAGCGGGTGGCGACGGTCGCGGTGCGCAGGCCCCGCGAGGACGACGAGCCCAGCGCCGCCCGCGCCCCGAGGCCGATGCCGGCGAGGACCACGACGACGACGACGGCGGCGACGATGCGTCGGAGGGCCTCCCGGCGACGGGCCCCTGGCCTCCGGACGGTGGCATCGAGGGCCAGGCCGGGCTCGGGCGGGGTCGGGTCGGTCACGTCATTCACTCCGCAGGGCGTCGATGGGGGCGAGTCGGGCGGCGCGGGACGCGGGGTAGACCCCGAAGAGCATCCCGATGCCGATGGCCACCGCGATGGCGGCGACGGAGGCGCTGGTGGAGAGGATCACCCGGGTGTCGGTGACCTTCGGGAGGGCGACGGCACCCGCGGCGCCGAAGCCGACGCCCAGCAGGCCACCCAGGAGGCCGAGCACGGCGGCCTCGACCAGGAACTGCCCCCGGATGTAGCGCGGGCGAGCGCCCAGGGCCTTGCGCAGCCCGATCTCCCGGATCCGCTCGTTGACCGAGACCAGCATGATGTTCATCACGCCGATGCCACCGACGAGCAGCGAGATCACCGCGATCCCCGCCAGCATGACGGTCATGGTGTTGTCGACCGACGAGGCTGCACTCAGGATCGACTCCTGCGTCGCGATCGAGAAGTCGGCGTCGCCAGCGTCGTCGAGCCCGTGCAGGTTGAGCAGGGTGGCGTGCGTCTCCTGGTAGGCCGCCGAGAGAGTGTCCTCGGCGCTGGCCTTGACGTAGATGGAGCTGACCGAGTCGCGCTCGGTCCCGCCCACCAGCCGCTCCGCGAAGGTGCTGAAGGGGACGACGGCCAGGTCGTTGTTGGTCGTGTCGTCGCTCGACGAGAGCCCCTCGAGCACGCCGATCACGGTGAGCGTGGCCCCCTCGTAGACGACCTCCTCGCCGACGGGGTCGACGCCGCCGAACAGCTCGTCGGCCGTGTCGGGCCCGAGCACCACGACCATGGCCCTGCCGGCCTCGTCCTCCTCGGTGATGAACCGGCCCGAGGTGACCGCGCGCGTCCGCACCTCCTGCCACGACTCGGTCGTCCCGGTGAGCGTGGTGGTCCAGTTGCTGTCGCCGTAGGTCAGCGACACCGAGCTGGTCGCGGTGCCGGCCACGGCCTGGATGTCGGGCGCGACCTCCTCGGACCCCAGCGCCTCGGCATCGCGCATCGTCAAGGTCGACGCCGACCCGAACCCGCCGCGGACCCCGCTGCTGTCGGTCTCGCTGCCGGGCGAGACGACCAGGAGGTTGGTTCCCAGCTCGTCGATCTGGTCGCGCACCTCGGCCTTGGCCCCGTTGCCGAGACCGACGGTGAGGATCACCGCGGTGATGCCGATGAGGATGCCCAGCATCGTGAGCGCCGAGCGGAGGCGGTGGGTCCGGATGGCCTCGGTCGCGGTGCGCAGCAGATCGCGGGGCCTCACGCGGCGTCCTCGGTGCCCGGGACCGTCCACAGCTCGCCGTCGCGGATCATCACGCTCCGCTGGGCGCGCCGGGCCACGTCGGCCTCGTGCGTGATCAGGACGATCGTCCGCCCCGAGGCGTGCAGAGCCGAGAAGAGGTCGAGCGCCTCGGCGCTCGCCGTCGAGTCGAGGTTGCCGGTCGGCTCGTCGGCCAGGACCAGGGCCGGCTCGGTGACCAGCGCCCGGGCCACCGCGACCCGCTGCTGCTGCCCACCCGACAGCTCACCGGGCCGGTGGTGGGCCCGATCGGCCAGCCCCACCTGGGCCAGGGCGGTCATCGCCCGCTCCTTCCGCTCGGCCGGCTCGGCCCGGGAGTACACGAGCGGGAGCTCCACGTTGCGCCATGCCGAGAGGTACTGGAGGAGGTTGAACTGCTGGAAGACGAACCCGATGTGACGGTTGCGCACGTCCGACAGCTGGTCCTGGCCCATCGTCGCCACGTCCTCGCCGGCGAGGAGGAAGGTCCCCGCGGTGGGCACGTCGAGGCACCCGAGGATGTGCATCAGGGTGCTCTTGCCCGAACCGGACGGACCGACGATGGCGACGAACTCGCCCCGCTCGATGGTCAGGGTGACGCCCCGCAGGGCGTGCACCTCGACCGCTCCGGTGGCGTAGGTCTTGTGGACGTCGCTCAGGGCGATGACGGGCTGGGCCCGGGTCGCGGTCACGATCCGCCGTTCCCCTCCGGCCCGGCTCCGCCCTGGGGGAGCTCGAAGCCCTCGGGCGGGGTGAAGCCCCCACCGCCGGCCCCGGCGCCGCCGCCGAGCGACATGACCACGTGCTCGCCGGCCTCCAGGCCCTCGGCGATCTCGGTCATCGAGCCCGATGTCATGCCCGTCGTGACGGTGCGCTCCTCGGTGTCGCCTCCGGCCTCGCCATCGAGGTCGACGGTCACGGTCGACGTCCCGCCCTCGGTGGTGACGGCCCGGCTCGGGACCTGCACGACCTCGCCGGTCTCGGCGTAGGCGATCTCGACGCTGGCCGTCGTCCCCGGGATCAGCTCGCCGCCGTCGTCGCTGAAGACCACCGTGACCGGGTAGGAGGCCACGCCCGAGCTGGCGTCGGCCACCGTGCCGACCTCGGTCAGCAGGCCCTCGGCGTCCGGTTCCTCGGAGACGGAGGGGCCGGTCGGCTCCTCCTCGGTCCCCTCCTCCTCGGTGCCGTCGCCGCCGTCGGGCGTGGCGCCGCCCCCGCCCGGGAACGCTCCCCCGCCGGGGAACACGCCTCCGCCGGGGAAGGCGCCGCCTCCGGGGAACCCGGACGACGAGCCGGTCGCCACGCTGATGCCGGCCACCTGGCCGACCTCGAGGTTGGCGATGTCGGTGTCGTCGAAGGTGAGCTCGACCTCGTACAGGTCGGTGCTCACCAGCTCGATGTGGGCCGCCGTCTCGGTGCTGCCCGAGTCGGTCTGGGCCCCGGGGAGCGCGGCCCCGCCCGAGCCCAGGTCGGCGGCCGAGAGCCCCGATCCGCTCTCCGATCCGGTCGTGCCCGTCCCGCCGGTGCCGCTCACCAGCTCCTCGCCCACGGTGATGTCGACCGAGGCGACCGTCCCGTCCATCGTCGCCACCAGCTGGGCCCCGTCCCGGGCCTCCTCCGCCGCATCGAGCTGGTCGCGGGCGACCTCGAGGCTCGACTCGCTGGCCGCCAGCTGGGCGTCGGAGACGTCGTCGGTGTCGAGCAGCTCGTCGTAGGACGCCTCGGCGTCGGCCACCGACGACTCGGCCTCGGCCACCGCCGCCTCCAGTTCGGCGGCGTCGATGGCGGCGAGGACGTCGCCGGCTCGAACCTCGTCACCGGCGACGACCTCGACCGACGTCACGCGACCGGACGACGAGAAGCTCAGCTCCTCGGTCTCGGCCGCGGCGACCGTCCCCTCGGCGGTCACGGTCTGCTCCATGGTGCCCAGCGAGGCGGCGACGATCTGTTCGGTCGGCGCCGTCGCCGCCTCGTCGGTGGCGGCGTCGTCGTCGGGGCGCAGCTGGAACCAGGCGCCGACGGCGACGAGGCCGACGACCGGCATGATGACGAACGGGGACAGCGCCAACCGGCGCAGCCTGTGGCTCACGAGAACGATCTCCTTGAGAGGGTGGTCGGGGGGCGCCGGTCAGGCGGTGGTGGTCGGCGTCCCACCGGGCTGGCCGCCGGGGCGACCACCGCCGAACCCGCCGGCCCGGTCGCCCTTGCGGATCGACTCGGCGGAGACGGTGTCGCCTTCGGTCTCGCCCGTGACGGTCACCGTGTCCCCCACGACCAGATCGGCGACGGTGATCGTGCGGGAGACGCTGATGGTCGTGTCGTCGGAGACGACGACGGTGGTCTCCTCGCCCTCCTCGGTCGTGACGGTCAGGGTGTCGCCGTCGATGGCGGTGATCTCGCCGGAGGCGAACCCCCCGGGGAAGCCGCCCTCCGGTGCGCCTTCAGGGGCGCCCTCGGGGAGCGAGCCCTCGGGGAGCGAGCCCGACGGGGGTGTGCCCCCGCCGCCGGGCCCGCCGCCCCCCGGGAAGCCGGACGCGGCGTCGCCTCCCTCGACGATCGAGGTCGCCTCGACGCCGGCGTCGCTCTCCTCACCAATGGCCAGGACGGAGTCGCCGACGACCAGGTCGGCGAGGGCGCCCTCGACGGTCTCGGTCACCGTCGTCTCGGTCGTGGTCTCGACCGTGACCACCTGCGTCTCGCCCTCGGTCGAGCCATCCGCCGATGGGGTCGTCGCCTCGACCGTCAGCCGGCCCTCGTCGACGGCGGTGATGGTCCCGAAGGTCCCCATCCCACCCGGTGCACCGGCCCCGGCGAACGGGTTCGACGCATCGTCGCTCGGCACCGACTCCGAGGACGCGGTCAGGTCGTCGTTGTCGTCGTCCCCACCGCCACCCATGACGATGACGGCGCCGATCGCCAGGACGCTGGTGAGGACGGCAGCCGCCAGCCACGGCGCCAGCTTCGTCTTCGTGGAGGACCCTCGGTCCGGGTCGGACCCGTCGGGCGTCGGGCTCTCTCCGCCTGCGTAGGGCTCGTTGCCGGGCGCGCCAGCGTCCATCACC
>DASVEC010000206.1:0-7749 GCA_036380755.1 Iamia sp.
GGGGATCAGGGTGAGGCCGCTCAGCTCGGCGACGATGTCGTTGTCGACCGAGCGGGTCGCGGCGTTGGTGTAGGCGGTGCCCAGGGCGGCCTGCGCCGAGGCGGCCTCGTCGGTGGTCTCGTAGGTGGTCCAGGGGGCGAGCACCAGGCCGGGAGGGAACCCGGTGATGTCGGGGCCGGGGGCCAGACCCAGGTCGCCGTCGAGGGTGGAGGCGCCGGTGTTGGTCACCTCGGAGGCGCCGAGGACGGCGAAGCTGGAGGCGGTGCCGAGCGGGACGGTCGCGACGACCGCCGCGCTCGCCGTGCCGGCGGGAGCCAGCAGGGCGACGAGGGCGGCGACGAAGGCCAGGGCGGTGGCCCGGGCCCGGTAGCGCCGCTGGGTGAGACCGCCGACGATCAGGACGGCGATGATGACAGTGCCGACGATGAGCATCGCGGCCTTCCTGCGCCGGAGCTCAGGACACCGGACGGCGTCGCCGGTCCGGTAACGACCCTCCATCGGCCGAACAATCGTTCGAATGAGGGCTTGGCCGCAGAAACCCTCAGAGGGTGGCGCTGAGCAGGACGAACTTGGGCGTGCTGGCGACGACGTCGACCTTGCCCCGTCCGAAGAGGCGGGCGAGCTTGGCGTGGTAGGCGAGGTGCTGGTTGCCGACCACCAGGAGCTCGCCGCCCGGCGCCAGCACCCGCTGGGCCTCGGAGAACATCTTCCAGGCGGTGGCGTCGCCCACGCTGTGGTCCCGGTGGAAGGGCGGGTTGACGACGACGAGGTCGGGAGCGATCGGCTCGCCGTCGGCGAGGTCGAGGAGGGCGTCGCCGACCGTGAAGCGGCCGGCCCGGTCGTCGCCGAGCGCCCGCCGGAAGGTGGCGCGGGCCGAGGCGACCGCCAGCGGCGAGTCGTCGACGAAGGTGACGTGGAGGTCGGGGTCGCGCCGGGCCAGGACCGTGCCCACGACACCGGTGCCGCACCCGAGGTCGACGGCCGTGGCGTGGGCACCGGGCTCGGGCAGGTGGGCGAGGAGCAGCGCCGTTCCCGGGTCGAGGCGGTGCGCCGAGAAGACCCCGGCGTGGGCGACGAGCGTCAGCGGCTCACCGCCGGGCGGGGTGACGACGAGGTCCTGGGGCCACGGGCTCGGTGCCGGGTCCCGGTCGGTGGCGACGGTGGCGTGGAGGAGGCGGGCCTTCTTCTCGGCCCGCGAGGTGTGGGTCGGGCCGACCACCCGCTCGAACAGCTCGATCGTGGACGTGTGCACGTGGCGGGTCATGCCCGCGCCCACGACCACCGAGCCGGCGTGGAGCGACGGGGCCAGGCGGTGCAGCTCGTGCTCGAGCAGGGCGATGGTCTTGGGCACCTTGAGGACGGCGATGTCGACCCGCTCGGGCAGCCGCGCCGAGGGGGTGGCGATGCGGACGAGCGTCGGCTCGAGGCCGTTGGCCCGCAGGTTGGCTCCGACGGCCCGGCCGGCGACGTAGGAGTCGATCACGACCGTCGGCCGGGTCTCGGCCAGGGCCACGGCGAGAGCCCCCCACGCATCGCCGACCAGCACCGTCTCGCCCGTCGCGCCCACCGAGGCGAGGTGGCGCAGCGCCAGCTCGTCGGCCGCGTCCCACGCCCGCAGCGGAGCCCGGCCCTGCGTGTCGGGCCGGTCGAGGGCGAAGGTCCCCTGCGGCACGGCCATCGTCTGCACCGGGCGAACCTAACGGCACTACGTGGTGTGACCGGCGAACTGGGCGTTGTAGAGGTCGGCGTAGGCGCCGTCGGCGGCCAGAAGGGTGTCGTGGTCGCCCTGTTCGACGATCCGGCCGTCCTTCATCACGAGGATGACGTCGGCGTCGCGGATGGTCGACAGGCGGTGGGCGATCACGAAGCTGGTGCGGTTCGACCGCAGGGCCGACATCGCCTCCTGGATCAGGACCTCCGTGCGGGTGTCGACCGAGCTGGTGGCCTCGTCGAGGATGAGGATGGTGGGGTCGGCGAGGAAGGCCCGGGCGATGGTGAGGAGCTGCTTCTCGCCGGCGCTGACGCTGGTGCCCTCGTCGTCGAGCACGGTGTCGTAGCCCTCGGGCATCGAGTGGACGAAGCGGTCGACGTAGGTGGCCCGCGCCGCCTCCTTGATCTGCTCCTCGGTGGCGTCGAGGTTGCCGAAGGCGATGTTCTCGCGGATCGTCCCCTCGAACAGCCAGGTGTCCTGGAGCACCATGCCGATCTGGGCCCTCAGGTCGGCCCGCCGCATCCCGGCGATGTCCTGGCCGTCGAGGCGGATGTGCCCGCCGTCGAGCTCGTAGAACCGCATGATCAGGTTGACCAAGGTGGTCTTGCCGGCGCCCGTCGGTCCGACGATGGCGATCGTCTGGCCCGGCTCGGCGACCAGCGAGAGGTCCTGGATCAGCGGCCGGTCGGGGTCGTAGGAGAAGTCGACGTGGTCGAACTCGACCCGGCCCCGCACCGGCGCGGGCGCCGGCGGCTCGGCCGGGTCGGGTGTCTGGTCGGGCCAGTCGAGGAGGGCGAAGACCCGCTCGGCCGAGGCCACGCTCGACTGGAAGACGCTCACCATCGACGCCAGCTGGGTCATGGGCTGGGTGAACTGCCGGGTGTATGTGATGAAGGCCTGGATGTCGCCGATCGACAGGCGCCCCGACGACACCTGGAGCCCGCCGAGGACGGCGATGATCACGTAGTTGAGGTTGCCGAGGAACATCATCCCCGGCTGCACCGTGCCCGAGAGGAACTGGGCCTCGTCGGAGGACTCGAAGAGCTCCTCGTTCTTGGCGTCGAAGCGGGCCTCGGCCGCCGACCGCTGGCCGTAGACCTTCATGAGCGTGTGCCCGGTGAAGGCCTCCTCGATCTGGCCGTTGAGGGCGCCGGTGTGGGCCCACTGGGCGATGAAGCGCTTCTTGGACCGGTTCGTGATCGACTTCAGCATCCGCAGCGAGATCGGGATCGTCACCAGCGCGACCAGGGCCAGCAACGGCGAGATGGTGAACATCATGATGACGACGCCGATGATGAGCAGCGTCGAGTTGAGGATCTGGCTGAGCGTCTGCTGGAGGCCCTGGGCCAGGTTGTCGATGTCGTTGGTGACCCGGCTGAGCACGTCGCCACGGGGCTGCTGGTCCAGGTGCGACAGCGGGAGGCGGTTGATCTTGGCCTCGACCTCGTCGCGCAGCCGGGCCATCGAGCGCTGGACGATGCCGGCCAGCAGGTAGCCCTGCGAGTACGTCAGGACCGCCGAGGCCAGGTAGAGGCCGAGGGCGAAGAGGAGCGTGCCGCGCAGGGCGGGGACGTCGGTGCCGGCGCCCGAGAGGAGGCCGTCGACGACGATGTTGGTGGCTCGGCCGAGGACGCTCGGGCCGTACGCCTGCATCGACACGCCGGCGACCGAGAGCACGACGACCAGGACGGCGAAGTGGCGCTCGGGGCGCAGGCGGTGGGAGAGCCGTCGCAGCGTGCCGCCGAAGTCCTCGCTCTTCTCGATCGGCATCCCGATGGCGCCCATGCGCCCGCCCATGCCCCGGTTCTCGCTGAGCGGGGGGCGGTAGGGGGCGGGCCCCTCGGCGTCGCCCTCGGCGGGTCCGGGCCCGCCCGGCGTCTCGGGGGTCTTGTCGAGCGTGGTCATGCGGCCTGCCCGGCGGTGGCCTGCGAGGCCACGATCTCGGCGTAGGTGGGACAGGTCCGCACCAGCTCGTCGTGGCGACCGAGGCCGACGGGCCGGCCGTCCTCGAGCACGAGGATCTGGTCGGCGTCGACGATCGTCGACACCCGTTGGGCCACCACGATCAGGGCGGCGTCGACCAGCACCGGCTTCAGGGCGGCGCGGAGCCGGGCGTCGGTGGCCAGGTCGAGGGCCGAGAAGGAGTCGTCGAACAGGTAGATCGAGGGCCGCCGCACCACCGCCCGGGCGATCTGGAGACGCTGGCGCTGGCCGCCCGACACGTTGCTGCCACCCTGCTCGATGCGGGCGTCGAGCTGGCCGGGCATGGCCCGCACGAAGTCCTCGGCCTGGGCGATCCGCAGGGCCTCCCACACCTCGTCGTCGGTGGCGTCGGGGGCGCCGAGCCGGACGTTCGACCCGACGGTGCCGGAGAAGAGGTACGGCTTCTGGGGCACCAGACCGATCCGGCTCCACAGCACCTCGAGGTCGATGTCGCGGAGGTCGACGCCGCCCAGCCGGATCGTGCCCTCGGTCGCGTCCATCAGCCGGGGGATCAGGTTGAGGAAGGTCGTCTTGCCCGATCCCGTGCTGCCGATCACGGCGGTGGTGGTGCCGGGCGTGACGGTGAGGGTCACACCGCCCAGCACCGGCGCCTCGGCCCCGGGGTAGTGGAAGCCGACACCGTCGAGCTCGAGCGGAGCCCGGTCGGGCAGCTCGGTGACGGCGTCGGTGGCGTCGACGACCGTGGGCTCCTTCCGGAGCACCTCCTCGATGCGCTCGGCGCAGACCTGGGCGCGGGGCGTCATCACGGCCACGAACGTCCCCATCATCACCGCCATCAGGATCTGGATGAGGTAGGTGAGGAAGGCGATCAGGGCGCCGATCTGCATGTCGCCGCTGTCGATGCGGCCCGAGCCGAACCAGATGGCGGCCACGCTCGACGTGTTGAGCACGGTGAAGACGATCGGGAACATGAAGGCCATCAGCCGGCCGGCGTTGAGCGACCGCATGGTGAGGTCGTCGTTGGTCTGCCGGAAGCGCTGGGCCTCGTGGGGCTCACGGCCGAAGGCCCGCACCACCCGGATGCCGATGATCTGCTCGCGCAGCACCTCGTTGACCCGGTCGATCTTCTCCTGGATGGCCTGGAACTGCGGGATCATCCGCCAGACGACCAGGCCCACCCCGAGCACCAGGGCGGGGATGCTCACGAGCAGCAGCAGCGACAGCGGGCCGTCCTCGCGGATGGCGAGGACGGTGCCGACCACGAGGGTGATGGGTGCGGCGGCCAGGATCGTCAGCGACATCACGACGAGCATCTGGACCTGCTGGACGTCGTTGGTGATCCGGGTGATCAGCGACGGGGCCCCGAGCTCGCCCACCTCCCGGGCCGAGAACCGGGTGACGGAGTGGAAGATGCTGGCGCGGACGTCGCGGCCGAAGGCGGTGGCGACCCGAGCACCGACCCGGATGGCGGCCACGTTGAACACGACCTGGACGACGGCGACGGCGAGCATCACCACGCCGAGCCGGCGGACGTAGCCGTCGTCGCCGGGGACGACGCCCTTGTCGATGATGTCGGCGTTGAGCGTGGGGAGGACGAGGGTCGCACCGGTCTGGACGATCTGGAGCGCCAGGGCGACGAGCAGCAGCTTCTTGTAGGGCCGCAGGTGGGTGCGGATGAGGTGGCTCAGCATCAGGCCCCCCTCGCCACGCCGTGGAGGAGGAGGTCGACGATCTCGGCCGACGACCGGGGCGACCCGGGGTGGAACGACGGGTGGACGTTGGCGACGACGATGCCGCGGAGCAGGTGGGCCGTGTCCCGGGGCGAGATGCGGAGGCGGTCGGCGTCGGGGGCGAGGAGCGCCTCGAGCCGGGGAAGGGCCTCGGGCGCCTTGTCCGGCCTGAGCCGCCCGGGCCGGACCGAGCCGACCAGCGCCATCACCTTGGCGTAGGTCGCCACCCGCTCCCGCAGGACGTCGACGGCCGCGACCAGACGGTCGACCAGGGGGAGCCCGAGGTCGATGGCGTCGAGCGCCTCGTCGACCGGGGCGGGGTCGAGGGCAGCGGTGATGACCGCCTCGATCAGGTCCTCCTTGTCGGCGAAGGCCCGGAAGACGGTGCCCTCCGCGATGCCGGCGGCCTGGGCCACCTCCCGCGTGGTGACGGCCAGCCCGCCCTCGATGAACAGGGGCATGGCCGCGGCCACGATGGCCGAGCGCCGGTCCTCGACCGACATGGCCGGAGCGCGGGTGCGGGTGGGGGCGACGGACACGCCCGGCAGGCTAGTCCTCCGAGTGAGTGAGTCCTCACTCAGTGGCCGATGCCACACCCCTCTGCGAACTCGGGGGAGTAAACGCCCGGTTCTGGGCGCCTACTCCCCCGAGTTCGCCGCCGCGGGGGTGAGGTCGGCGGTCTCGCCGGTCCGGCGGCGCGAGATGCGCCGGACGACGAGGAGGACGAGACCGGCGACGAGGAGGAGGGGGAGGAACGGCACCAGGAAGCCGGCGATGGTCGCCACCACGGCGCCCACGGCCACGATCACGTCCCGGCCGGTGCGGAGCCCGCCGACGAACCCGGTGCGCTCCACGTCCTCCTCGTCGTCGGCCACGACCGGCTCGCCCTCGTCGACGAAGGTCGCGGTGATCGTCGAGCGGGCGGCCCGGTCCTCGAGCTGCCGGAGCTGGCCGGACAGCGACTCGACCTCGGCCTCGCGCTGGGTCAGGGCCTGCTCGATGGAGACGATCTGGTCGACGCCCTCGGCGGTGGCGTAGAGCTCGCGGAGCCGGTCGGCGCTGGCCCGGGCGTTCTCCAGACGACCCTCGAGATCGACGACCTGGTCGCTCACGTCCTCGGCCTCGACGTGGCGGTCGAGCACCTCGCCCAGCCCGGCCACCGCGTCGAGGGCGGGGCGGAACTCCTCCACCGGCACCCGCAGGGTGACGGTGACGACGTCCTCGCCCTCCTGCTCGGTCTGCGCCGCCAGCGAGCCGCCGACCCCCTCGGCCAGGGCGATGGCGTCGGCGGCGGCGTCCGCCGGCTCGTCGACCCGCACCCGGACGTCGGAGGTGTAGATGATGCGCTCGGGCGCCTGCTCCGGCGGGGCCTGGGCCTCGAGGTCCTCGGGACCGGCGGCCACCTCCTCGGCGGCCCCGCCCCCGCCCCCGCCGGCGTCGTCGCCCCCGCTCCCGCCGGCGGCGTTCGCCCCGTCCCCGTCGGCGAGCGTGTCGCCGCCCGCCGACGAGGCGTCACCCGAGTCGTCGGAGGACGACGAGCACGCCCCGCCGAGGAGCGCCAGCCCCAGGACCACCCCTGCCACCGCAACCGCTGTCCGTCGTCGCACTGTCACCCTCCTGGCTCGAGCCGGATCGTTGCATGTGGCGCGGGTCACGCGATCGCGGCTCCCCTCGGACGGGGACGGGTCCCCCCTGGTTCCCGGGGCGTCGTGATCTCAGCCCGCGGGCTGGACGCGGTAGGTGACCAGCACGGCGCCGGCCTGCTCGGGGACCGGGCTGATCAGCACCGTGACCTCGCCCGCCGGCCCGGCGGCCTGGGTGACCGAGCCGCCGGCGGCGGGGGCGGTCGAGCGGAGGTCGTCGACGACGAAACCGGCCTCGGCGAGGTCGGCCCGGACGGCCTCGGTCACGGCGACGAGGTCGCCCTTGACGTTCCCGATGACGCTGGGGCCGCCGACGTCGGACGTCGACTGCACGGCGAGCCCGTCGACCAGCGCCAGGTCCTGGGGCCAGCCCTCGGGCAGGTCATCGGTCGTCTGGGGGGTCGTGGCGGGCGTGGTGGTCGGGGCCGGCGTGGTGGTCTCGGGGGCGGTCTCGGCCACCGGCTCGGTGGTCGGGCGGGGCGTCGTCACCGGCGGCTGGTAGCGGTAGGCGTCGTCGACCGCGTCCTCGATCCTCTCCTCGGCGACGTCGGCGGTCACCTTCCGCAGCGCGTACCGGCCGCCGTAGGCAGCCAGCACGAGCACGATCATCACCACAGCGCTCACGACCTTGTTCGGACGCACCGTCACCATCTCCTCGGTTCGAGGCCACCTCGTCGTGGCCCGAGGTCATGGTGAGGGACGCGCCGGGCGCTGGCGTGAG
>DASVEC010000207.1:0-13003 GCA_036380755.1 Iamia sp.
GGCGTCGAGGGCGTCGACCAGCTCGGTGAGGCCCTTGTCCTGCTTGGCGGCCTTGCGGCGCTTCTCCACCCGGCTCTCGACCGTCTCGAGGTCGGCCAGGGCGAGCTCGATCTCCAGCACCCGGAGGCACTCGAGCGGGTCGTCGGGGCCGGGCACGTCGGTGTCGACGAAGCCCCGCAGGAGGAAGACGACGGCGTCGACCTCGCGGATGTGGGCGAGGAAGCGGTTGCCCAGGCCCTCGCCGGTGCTGGCCCCCTCGACCAGGCCGCCGATGTCGACGAACTGGACGGCGGCGTGGACGACCTTGCGGCTGGCCGACATCTCGGCCAGGCGGTCGAGGCGGGTGTCGGGGACCTTGGCCACCCCCACGTTCGGGTCGGTCGTGGCGAAGGCGTAGGGCGCGGCGAGGGCGCCACCCCCGGCCAGGGCGTTGTACAGCGAGGACTTCCCGGCGTTGGGGAGACCGACGAACCCGAATCGTTCCATGAGGCTGGCCACGCTACCGAGAGCGGTAGGTTCGACACGATGCTGGTGCTGGAACCGCTCGAGGCCCCGATGGACCCGGTCGCCGCCCTGGAGCGGGTCGCCCACCTGATCGACCGCAGCCTCGGGTCGAGCCGCAAGGCGGCCGCCTTCCGCACCGCGGCCCGCGCTCTCGAGGAGGCCGGGCCCGAGCGGGTGGCGTCGCTGCACCGCTCACAGAGCCTGACGTCGCTCCCCGGCGTGGGCGACAGCACCGGCGCCGTCGCCATCGAGGCGCTCGACGGGAAGGTGCCCGAGCGGCTGGCCGAGCTGGAGGAGTCGAGCGTCGTGCCCCTCGGCGAGGGCGCCGACCTCCGGGCCGCGCTCCGGGGCGACTGCCACAGCCACTCGACCTGGAGCGACGGCGGGGCGACGATCCGGGAGATGGCCACCGCGGCCATGACGCTCGGCCACGAGTACCTGGTGATGACCGACCACTCGCCCCGCCTCACGGTGGCCCACGGCCTCACCAAGAAGCGGCTGCTGGAGCAGCTCGACGAGATCGAGGCCCTGAACGAGGAGCTGGCGCCGTTCCGCATCCTCACCGGCTGCGAGGTCGACATCCTCGTCGACGGCTCGCTCGACGGCGACCCCGACATGCTCGACCGCCTCGACATCGTGGTCGCCAGCGTCCACTCCAAGCTGCGGATGCCCCGCATGGAGATGACCGAGCGGATGGTCAAGGCCGTCCTCGACCCTCGCGTCGACATCCTCGGCCACTGCACCGGGCGCAAGGTCAAGGGCCTCCCCCCGGTCGGCCCCGAGTCCCTGCGGGCGGCCGACTACGTCCGACCCCAGTCGCAGTTCGACGCCGACATCGTCTTCTCCGCCTGCGAGGCCACCGACACCGCGGTCGAGATCAACTGCCGGCCCGAGCGCCGCGACCCGCCCGACGAGCTGCTGGCCCTCGCCGTGGCCATGGGCTGCCGGGTGAGCATCGACACCGACGCCCACGCCCCCGCCCAGCTGGAGTGGCAGCCCTACGGCTGCGACAAGGCGGTCCGCCACGGCCTCGGCCCCGACGACGTGGTCAACACCTGGTCCGTCGACGACCTGCTCGCTTGGGCCGGGTCCCACTGAGCCGGTAGCGTTGCTCCCCTTATGTCCAAGAAGACCGACAAGCGCAAGACCAACGCCCGGCGCAAGAAGGCCAACCACGGCCGCAAGCCCAACGCGGGACGCTGACCTGCTCCTCCCCTAGGGGAGGTGAGGGCTCAGGTCCTCGAGCAGCCGACCCCGGCCCCGCGCCCCGACCAGCCGGTCGACGAGGCGCCCGTCGGAGAACACCAGCAGCGTCGGCAGGCTCATGACGTCGTAGCGGCGGGCGACGTCCGGGTGGGCATCGGCGTCGAGCGCGACGGCGGTGACGGTCTCGGCGTGGCTCTCGGCCACCGAGGCCACGGCGTCGCCCATCGGCGCGCACGGGCCGCACCAGGCGGCCCACACGTCGACCAGGAGCAGCCGGTCGGCGGAGGCCACGGTCTCGTCGAAGGTGGCGGTGGTGACGGATGGGATGTTCGGCGCGTGGGTGATCATGGGATCACCTTGCGCCCTGGACCGTGGTCCAGGGTCAAGGGCGATCGCCCGCGACCGGGCCCGTCACATCAAGGTCGAGCCCCGAGCGCCTCGCAGGTGACGAGGTCGCCCTCGTCGCACGTGGCCACCAGGGCCTCCAGCCGGGCCCGGACCCGGGCCAGCTCGGCGGCCTCGGCGTCGAGGGCCTCGATCTTGGCCACCGCCGCCGAGCGGACGGTCGCGAACCGGGCCGGCATCAGCCCGTCGATCTCGGCCAGGGTGAAGCCCAGCTCCTTGGCCCGGAGGATGAACCGCAGCCGGTCGAGGGCCTCGTCGTCGTACTGGCGGTACCCGGACGCCGTCCGGGGCGGCACCGGGAGGAGGCCGCGCCGCTCGTAGAACCGCACCGTGTCGACGGGGACACCCGCCGCCCCGGCCAGCTCCCCGATCGTGCGCATGGGGTCAGGCTAGGGACTCCAGCCACGACGCCACCGGCTCCATGCGTCCCTGCAGGCCGTTCATCTCGACGAGCTCGGCCGGCTGGGCCCGGAGCCGGCCGGCGAGGGCGGCGGCGACGTCGGGCCGCTCGGCCAGGGAGCCGAACGGGGTCTGCTGGACCCGGATGGTGAACAGCACCGCACCGGTGTGGGGCAGGGCCCGCAGGGTCTGGCGCTCCGAACGCAGCCAGAGGGCGGGCGGGTCGGTCTCCTCCGGCGGATCGGGCCGCACGGGGGCGTGGAGCGCGGGCGAGTCGTGGATCGACCAGTTGCGGCGGACGCCGATCACGCCCGGGCGCAGGCGGGCCAGGTAGCGGTCGACCTTGTCGGCCAGGTCGTCGGCGTAGGTCGGCACCGGGCCGTGGATGGCGGCGGCCGAGCCCCCCGCCTTGTCCGCCAGCCGCCAGTGCGAGGGGAAGCACAGCACGGCGGCGTCGAGGTGGTGGGCCCCATGGCGGGGCACCATGAGGCACAGGTCCTCCTGCACGAGCCGTGCGGCGCGCACCAGCGCATGCTCCGAACTCGGGGGAGTAGACGCCCAGTTTCGGGCGTCTACTCCCCCGAGTTCGCTGTGGGTCACGAGCCAGTGCTCGACGAGGGCGAGGACCTCGGCCCCCGCCGCCTCGGTGCCCTCGCCGAGGTGGACGACGTCGTCCCACCGTTCGGCCAGCAGCCGGGCCCGCTCACCGAGCTCGACGTCGCGCTCGGTGTCGGCCACCAGCCAGCCCTCGTCGTCGCCCTTGCGCAGCCCCATCGCCAGCCAGGGGGGGCCCTCGGCCCGGAGGTCGAGCTCGTCGAGCCAGGCCGGCGCGGGCACGACTACCCCGGCAGCACCACGAGGTCGTCGCGGTGGATGACCTCGTGGGGGACGCCGTCGGGCAGGGCACCGGTGCGGACGCCGGCCACCTCGCGCAAGGCGGTGGCCCCGAGCCCGACGATGCCCTTGGCGAAGACCACGCCCGCGTCATCGGCCACCTCGACCGCGGCGCCGGCGGCGAAGCGGCCCTTGGCGCCGACGACACCAGCCGGCAGCAGCGAGCGCCCGGCCGACTCCAGCGCCTGGCGGGCCCCGGCGTCGACCACGACGGTGCCGGACGAGCTGATGGCGAAGGCGATCCACAGCTTGCGGGCCGGCAGCACCTGCGAGCGGGGCCGGACCACGGTGCCGACGCCGGGCACGTCGGCCAGGGCATCGGCCACCACGCCGGGGCGGTCGGCGGCGGCGATCACGGTGCGGACGCCCGACCAGGCCGCGATCTTGGCCGCGGCCAGCTTGGTGGCCATCCCCCCGCTCCCCCGTACCGAGCCGGCCCCACCGGCCACGGCCTCGAGGTCGTGGTCGACCTCGAGGATCTCCTCGATCAGCGAGGCGGAGGAGTCGAAGCGGGGATCGGCGGTGAGGACCCCGGCGATGTCGGTGAGCAGGACCAGCGTGTCGGCCCCGACGAGATGGGCCACCAGGGCGGCGATGCGGTCGTTGTCGCCGAAGCGGATCTCGTCGTCGGCGATGGCGTCGTTCTCGTTGACGATCGGGAGGACGCCGAGGTCGAGCAGCCGGCCCAGCGTGGCCCGGGCGTGGAGGTACTGCTCGCGCACGCCGAAGTCGAGCGGGGCCAGCAGGATCTGCCCACCGACCAGGCCGTGACCGGCGAGGTGACGGTCCCAGACGCCCATCAGCCGGCTCTGGCCCACGGCCGACACCGCCTGGAGGGTGACCGGGTCGCGGGGCCGGTCGTCGACCAGGCCGAGCACCGGCAGGCCGGCCGCGATGGCGCCCGACGACACGGCTACGACCTGGAACCCGGCCGTGCGGGCGGCGGCCAGCTCGGCGCACACCTTGGCGATGGACGACTCGTCGATGCCCCCCTCGTCGTCGGTCAGCGACGACGACCCGACCTTGATGACGACCCGGCGTCCGACCTCCATCACCCCAGCCTGACCTCTCCGCCCCACCCACCGCGAACGCGAACCCGCCTCCCCCGAATCAGACGACGCTCGCCGGCTGTGCGGCCAGGTCTCCCGCGAGGTCGAACGCCCGGCGCAGCCGCTGGGGGTCTGGGGGGAACCCCCAGGCGAAGAGGCGTGTCGGCGAGGAACGAGCCGTCCGCCTCTGGGAGGACCTTCAGCGCGAGCGCAGCGAGCCCCACCAGTTCGAGGAACGGAGTGAGCGCCAGCGAACGAGTGACGAGAGGACTAATCCGGCGTGTAGGAGAAGCTGAAGGAGCCGATGCGGACCTCGTCGCCTTCGCGGGCGCCGGCGCGGACGAGGGCCTTGGGGACGCCGAGCCGTTCGAGCCGGTCGGTGATGTAGGCCTGGGCCTCGGCCGTGGTGACGTCGGACAGGGCGACGGTGCGCTCGGCGGCCCGACCGACGACCCGCAGGGCGCCGTCGTCGTCGCGGACCACCGACACGCCGGTGGCGGCGGGCCGGTGGACGACGAAGCCGTCCTCGACCGCCTCGGCCGATCGGGCCTCGTCGACCAGGGTGACCATGCGGCCGACGAGGTGCGCCAGCCCCGCCCCGGTGACGGCCGAGACCTCCAGATCGAGATCCACGCCGTCGACCGGGTCGGAGGCCAGATCGGCGCGCGAGCCGATGACCAGGCGGGGGCGATCGAGCAGGTCGGGCCGGAAGGCCCCCAGCTCGGCGAGCAGGACGCTCCCCTGCTCGGCCGGCGGGGCCATCGCCGTCGGCGCCAGGTCGAGCAGCACCACCAGGGCCCGGGCCCGCTCGACGTGGCGGAGGAACTGGTGCCCGAGGCCCTTGCCCTCGCTGGCGCCCTCGATGAGACCGGGGATGTCGGCCACGACGATCTCCCGGCCGTCGTCGGTCCGGACCACGCCGAGGTTGGGCTCGAGCGTGGTGAAGGGGTAGTCGGCGATGCGGGGCTTGGCCGCCGAGATGCGGGAGATCAGCGTGCTCTTGCCCACGTTGGGGAACCCGACGAGGGCGACGTCGGCCATCAGCTTCAGCTCGAGCTCGAGCCAGCGCTCCTCGCCGGCCTCGCCCTGCTCGGCGAAGTTGGGGGCCCGGCGGCGGTTGGACAGGAAGCTGGCGTTGCCCCGGCCCCCCTGGCCGCCCCGGGCCGCCTGCCAGCGATCGCCGCTGTGCACCAGGTCGGCCAGCAGGGCGCCGTCCTGGGCCCGCACGACCGTCCCCGGCGGGACGTGGACGATCGTGTCCTCGCCGGACCGGCCGTTCTTCCGCTTGCTGCTCCCGTGCGTGCCCGACGCCGCCCGGCGGTGCGGGTGGTCGCGGAAGGCCAGCAGCGAGGCCACGTTGTGGTCGGCGACGAGCCACACCGAGCCGCCGTCGCCACCGTTGCCGCCGTCGGGTCCGCCCAGGGGGACGTGGGCCTCGCGCCGGATCGAGACGGCGCCGGCTCCGCCGTCGCCGCCCCTCACGTTCAGCTGTGCTTCGTCGACGAACCCGGACACGACGACCCAGGCTACGGACCCCGGCCCGCGAACACCCAGGGCAGGGCGTTGATCCGAGGTGCGGAAAACGCTCAACTCACCCGTTTGCCGGCCGATGGTGGGCGGTGCCGCCCGTCCGCCACGTCCGACGCACCCAGGGACCGGCCACCACCTCCTCCACCCGACGGCGCCGCCTCTTCCGTGGCACCGCCGACCGGGAGCGCGGTGCCGCCATCATCGAGGGCGCCATCGTCGCGCCCGTCTTCTTCCTCCTCATCCTCGGGCTGTTCGACGGCGCGTGGGCCCTCTTCGGCGATCACGTCATCCAGGGCGGGGCCTCGGCCGGGGTGCGCACCGCGTCGGCCCTCGCCAACGATGCCGACGCCGACTACAACGCGCTCCAGGCGGTCAAGAAGAACCTGAGCGGCCTGGGCAAGGCGAAGCTGATCCGGGTGGTCGTCTACAAGGCCAACGGCTTCGGCGACCCTCCCACCACTGGATGCCGCGGCGGGACGCCCTCCACTGGCATCTGCAACGTCTACGACGGCACCGACCTCGAGGCGGGGGCGACTGCGTTCGGCTGCGTGAACTCCTCGTCCCTGGACTGGTCGTGGTGCCCGGCCACTCGCAAGACCGCCGTCCAGGGCGCCAACTCGCCCCCCGACTACGTCGGTGTCTGGATCCTGGCCCGCCACGTCCCGCTCACCGGCATCGTCACCTCCGCGGCGCGGGACATCACCACGCAGTCCGTGCTCCGGATCGAGCCGAGGGCCCGATGATCGCCCATCGCCGGCGGCGTCGCGACCGGGTCGGGCCGCCGACGCTCGCGGAGCGCGGCGCGGCCCTCGTCGAGTTCGCCTTCCTGGTCCCCCTGCTGGCTCTCTTCGCCTTCGGGACGCTCGAGCTCGGCTTCCAGTGGAAGTACGCCCACGAGGCGGTCGGTGGGTCGCGCGCCGGGGCTCGTGTCGGAGCCGGGCTCGGCAACGATCCGACGACCGACTACTACATCCTCGCCACGATCCGGTCGTCGCTGGACTCGGCCGGGACGCTCGAGAAGCTCCGGAAGGTCATCGTCTACAAGGCGAACACTCAGGGCGACCCGGCCACTTCTTGTCTGAGCGCCACTAGCCCGACGGGCAACTGCCAGGTCTACAACTCGTCGATGATCAACTCGACTCTGTCGGCGACTCACTTCCACGCGACGACGGGCTGCTACACCGGCGGCACCGCCAACTCTCCCCTGCAGGGTTGGTGTCCCAGCTCGCGCAACGTCACCCAGACGACTGCTGACTACATCGGCGTGCGGATCGTGCTCCAGAGCGCGTCGATCACCCGGATGTTCCCCACCTACACGATGACCCGGGACTCCGTCATGCGGATGGAGCCCTGATGGCAACCACAGGCAGGCACCCATGCAGCTGACGCACCGACGCCGCCCGCGCCCTCGCCGCGAGGGCTGGTACCAGCACCCGGAGCGGGGCTACACGACGGCCATGACGGCGTTCCTCCTGATCCCGATGATGATCTTCGCCGGGTTCGCCGTCGACGTCGGCTCCTGGTACACGCGCGCCATGGAGATCCAGCGGGCCGCCGACGCCGCCGCGCTGGCGGGTGTGGTGTGGCTGCCCGGCGACTTCCCCCAGGCCGAGATCGAAGCCCGCGCCGTCGCGTCCCGCAACGGCTTCACCAACGGCGTCGACAACATCCAGGTGTTGGTGCAGGAGGTCATCGGCCGCCCCCAGGAGCTGGACGTCATCATCACCGACACTCGGGTCGAGACGATGTTCGGCGCCGTGGTGAAGAGCCACATCTCGCTCACCCGCTCGGCCCGCTCCCGGTACGTGCTGCCCGTCCCCCTCGGCAGCCCCTACAACTTCTTCGGCAACACCCCCGGCAAGACTCTCACTCCGCAACCGCTGCTGTTCCCGCACATCTCGTCGCCCTACACGAACCACGGCGACGGTGACCCGATGTCCACCAAGTGCGCCGGGAACGGCTCTTCGAGCGCTCTCTCCTGCTCGGGCGCCGCGAACACGGAGTACCGGGCCGACGGCTACCTCTACGTCGTGGACGTGCCCGAGGAGGGTGTCGGCCGGACCCTCACGGTGGAGATCTACGACTCGACCTGGGACCCGGGCACCGTCACCGAGTTCGCCGGCGACCGCTGGCTCGGCAGTGGCGTCACCCAGCGACAACCGGGCCTCCAGTACGAGCTCTTCGACACCGACGGGACCCCCCTCGACCCGACCGACAACACTTCCATGGTGACTGCGGGCAAGTGCACGACCGGCCCGGGGCGCTTCCGTTATCTGAACAACGACACTTCCGCCGACAACGATTGGAAGACGCTGTGCTCGTTCACTGTCACTACTGAAGGCCAGTACCCGCTCCGCGTGAAGTCGAGCGCCATCCCCACTACCACTGACCAGGGCAACGGCTCGAACGGCTACAGCCTGGTGGCCACTCTCAGCGGAGCCGGCCTCCAGCCCCAGCTGTACGCCTACGGCGACATGTCCATCCAGACCTCCCTCACCGGAACCGCATCGCTGTACCTGGCCGAGGTCGAACCGGAGCACGCCGGCAAGACCTTCCGGATCGAGCTGTTCGACCCTGGTGACGGAACTGGCTCGAACGACTACTTCCTCAGCATCATCAACCCGGCCGGCACTACCGCGACGTGTAAGTACACTAATGCGTCGGGTGTGATGGGGACTTCGGGCACTTGCCGCATCCAGACCCGCTCGGGCTCGTCGAACGTGTACAACGACAAGTGGCTGACCATCGAGATCACTCTGGGGACGACTTACACGTGCAACTCGGCGACTGCCACCGGGTGCTGGTGGAAGATGCAGTACGAGCTCACCGGTACGCCGACGGACCGCACGACGTGGCGGGCCAACGTGCTCGGCGACCCCGTCCAGCTGATCCGCTGACCCTCGTCCCCGCCGAGGACGGCCCGGACTAGGTTCCGGGGTCCGTGAGCTCGGCTGCACCAGAGCCCCGCACCCGCCGGCCGGGCGCCGACCTGCGTCTGCTCGTCCCGTTGCGGCCCCAGGGCCCGATCGAGGTCATCGATCGCGCCACCCACCTGCTCCGCACCCGCCTGGCCGACCTGCTCACGGTCGGGATCGTCGTCCAGGTGCCGATCTGGCTGGTGCTGGCCGTGCTCCTCCGGGAGGACTGGGCCGCCGGCGTGTCCGACAACCAGGCCTGGTTCTGGGTCGCCGTCGTCCCCGATCCGGTGACCATCGGTCTCCTGGCCAGCGACGCCACCGACTCCAGCACGGCGGCGATCGTGCTGTCCCGGGCGCTGCCGTCGGTGGGTCTCGCCGTCATCGGCGCCGCCTGCGGGGTCCTCGTCCACGACTGGTCCCGGGGTCGGCCGACGCGGGCCACCGACGCCCTCGCCCGCGTCGGCCGCCGGCTCCACGGGCTGCTGGCCCTGTGGGTCATCGTCCACGCCCTCGAGATCGTGACCTGCGTCGGCACCGTCCTCGGGCCGCTGGTGTTCGGCGTGGCCGCCCCGCTGTGGGCCATGGAGGAGCTCGGTCCCTGGCCGGCGGTCGTCCGCTCGTGGCGCCTGTCGATCGCCCGGTTCTGGGCCCTCTGCCTGTCGATCCCGGTCGCCACCCTCGTGGCCGCCCTCACCGGCGGGGCCATCGGCGTCGTGGCCCTGCCGATCCTCCTGGCCCTGTCGGGCGGCTGGGTCGACGTCGGGGGCACGGGCGCCACCGCCCTGCTCGCCGCCCTCCCCCACCTGGTCCTCGACCCCCTCCTGGCCACGTCGATGGCCCTGCTGGCGCTGAACCTCAAGGTCCAGGTCGAGGGGTACGACCTCGAGGTCGAGCTGGCCGAGGCCCCGGCCGGGATCGATGCCTGAGCGGCGCCGGCGGGCCGCGCTCGGGCTCCTGGTCGCCGTCCTGCTGGGCCTGGCTCTCGCCGGGCCCGCCCTCGCCGTGGTCGGCGACGCCCCTGCCCGCCAGAGCGGCGAGGACCTGCAGCTGCCCGTCGACCCCGGCCGGGACCCGGAGCGGACGCGGGAGCGGGCCGACGAGATCCTCCGCGGCGACGAGTACCAGTCCCCGGACGCCCGCGACCGATCGGTCGTCGACCGGGTCCGGGAGTGGATCGGCGATCGCCTCCCGGACCTCGACGGCCCCACCGCCGGCGCCGGGCTCGACATCTTCGCCTACGTCGTGTTCGGCGTCGTCGTGCTCGGCGGGCTGGCCGCCATCGCCTTCGTCGTCGCCCGCACCCGCGGCACCCGCCGCCCCCCGGACGAGCCGACCGACGCCGACGTCGACGTCTCGCCGCTCCGGACGCCCGACGAGTGGGACGCCGAGGCCGAGCGGTGCGAGCAGGCCGGCGACCACCGGGGTGCGGTGCGGGCCCGCTTCCGCGCCCTCACCACCACCCTCGCCCACCGCGACCTGGTGGCCGACACCCCCGGGCGCACGACCGGTGAGCTGCGGACCGACGTGGCCGAGCGCGCGCCCGCCCTCACCCCGGCCTTCGGGGCGGTGGCCGACCTGTTCGAGCGGGTGTGGTTCGGCGGCGCGACGGCCGGCCCCGAGCAGTCGGCCGCGGCCCGCGACCTGGCCCGGACCGCCCTCGCCTCCGCTCCCCGCCGGGCCACCGTCGGGCCGCACGACGACGAGGACGGCCGATGACCCGGCGCCGGGGCCTCATCGGCGGCGCCCTCGTCGTAGCGGCCCTGGTGGCCGTGCTGATCCTGTCCAACCCCACCCAGGACCGCTACACGTTGCCCCCGCTCGCGCCCCGTGGCACCGGACCCGACGGCACCGCCGCGTTGGTCGAGCTGCTGGGCGCCGAGGGCGCCGACGTCCGGATCGGTGGGCTGCCCGACGACGAGGACGACGTCGTCCTGGTGCTCCAGGAGTCGCTGTCGGGCGACGCCGTCGACGAGCTCCGCGGGTGGGTCGCGGACGGCGGCACCCTGGTGGTCGCCGACCCGCTCGCGGCGCTGGCGGAGCCGTCCGAGGAGGTGCTGTTCGTGGCCGAGCGGCCCGGCGACTGCGCCCTGCGGGCCCTCGACGACGTCGAGCGGATCGACCCGGGCCTGCCCGCCGCCTTCGACCTGCGCCGCCGCGACCTGCTCGGCTGCTTCGGCGACGGTTCCAGCGGAGGCGGCGGCGACTTCGGCCTGGTCGTGGTGGGCGAGGGCGCCGGCCTGGTCGTGTCGCTGGGCTCGCCCCTCGTCTTCACCAACGACGTGCTCGACCGGGCCGACAACGCCGTCCTGGCCGCCGCCCTGCTGGCCCCCTACGAGGGCGTCGACGTCCGCATCCTCGACCCCAACCGCTTCATCGGCGACGACGGCGAGGTCGGCGACGGCACCATCCTCGGCGCCCTGCCCCTCCGGGGCTCCCAGGCCCTCACCCAGCTCGTCATCGCCTTCCTGGCCTGGGGGCTGATCCGGGCCCGGCGTCTCGGCCGCCCGGTCGTCGAGGAGCTGCCCGTCCCGCTGCCGGCATCGGATCTCGTCCTGGCGTCGGGCTACCTGCTCGATCACAACGGCGACGTGGCCGACGCCGCCGAGCGCCTGCGCCGGCGGGCGCGGCGGGACCTGGGCGTCGCCCTCGGTCTCGGCGCCGACCCGCACCCGGCCGAGCTGGCCGCCGCCCTCCAGGCGCGGGCCGGTGCCGATGCCGACCTCGTCCACGCCGCCCTGCTCGCTCCCGTCGCCGACGAGCGCGGCCTCGTCGCCACCTCCGCCCACCTCGACCGCCTCCGAAGGGAGCTCGCACCGTGACCGACGCCCATCCCCCTGGTCCCCCGCCCGACCCGTACGGCCCGCCTGGCGCCTATGGGGCACCACCGCCCCAGCCGGGCGCGCCCGGCACCGCCCCGGCGGCCCCGCCCGCCCTGGCCAAGGATGGTGGCGGCGGAACCGACCGCGACATCGTGCGCGACATCCGGACCGAGGTCGGCAAGGTCGTGGTCGGCCAGGACCCGGTGCTCGCCTGCCTCCTCGCCGCCCTCCTGGTGCGCGGCCACGTCCTGCTCGAGGGCGTGCCCGGTGTGGCCAAGACGCTGCTGGTCAAGACCCTCGCCGCCACCCTCGACCTGGACGTCAACCGGATCCAGTTCACACCCGACCTGCTCCCGTCCGACGTCACCGGCCAGCTGGTGCTCGAGGGCGGGACCGACTTCGCCTTCCGCGAGGGGCCGATCTTCACCAACCTGCTGATCGCCGACGAGATCAACCGGACACCGCCCAAGGCCCAGGCCGCGCTGCTGGAGGCCATGGAGGAGCGCCAGGTGTCGACCGGCGGCGTGACCCGGCCCCTCCCCGAGCCGTTCGTCGTGATCGCCACCCAGAACCCGGTGGAGTACGAGGGCACCTATCCCCTCCCCGAGGCCCAGCTCGACCGCTTCCTGTTCAAGGTCGTCGTGCCCTACCCCTCGGGGGACAACGAGGTGACGATCCTCCGGCGCCACAACGCCGGCATGGACGTCCACGACCCCATCTCGGCGGGCGTCCGCCGGGTCGCCTCGGTGGCCGATGTCGAGCGGGGCCGCCAGGCGGTCAGCGCCGTCCGGGTCGACGACGTGGTGATCACCTATCTGGTCCAGCTGGCCCGGGCGACCCGGGAGGCCCCGTCGGTCGCCCTCGGCGTCTCGCCCCGTGGCGCCGCCGCCCTCCTCCACGCCACCAAGGCGTGGGCGTGGCTGTCGGGGCGGGAGTTCGTCACCCCCGACGACGTCAAGGCGGTGGCCAAGCCGGCTCTGCGCCACCGCATCCAGATCCGCCCCGAGGCCGCGCTCGAGGGCCTGACGTCGGACCGGGTCATCGACGGTCTCCTGGCGACGGTGCCCGCCCCCCGCTGATGACCGCCGTCGCCCCGCCGCCCGAGGTCGCACAGGAGGCGACGTCGGCGCGGCCGGGCATCCTCCCGGCGGGGACCCTGCGGCTGGCGGGCGCCCTCCTCGCGCTCGCCGCCCTGCGCCTGGCCCTGCCCGACGACCTGGCCTTCCCGTGGTGGGTGCCCACCGCCGTCCTCCTGGTGCTCGCCGTCGTCGACGTGGCG
>DASVEC010000208.1:0-5555 GCA_036380755.1 Iamia sp.
CCGCAGGTCGCCGGGGCCGCCCGATGTGACGCTGGATGGCGAATCCTGACCTATCCGGTGCATCATCACGAGATGCTGGCGATCCATTGGTTCCTCCCCACCGGCGGCGACTCCCGGGAGGTCGCCGCGTCCGGGCCGGACGACCACCGCCGCGAACCCGACCACGGCTACCTCACCCAGGTCGCCCGGGCCGCCGACCAGCTCGGCTTCGAGGCCGCGCTCACGCCGTGCGGCACCGCCTGCGAGGACGCCTGGATCGCCACCGCCACGCTGGTGCCGGTCACCGAGCGACTGCAGTTCCTGGTCGCCTTCCGCCCCGGCCTCCTCTCCCCCACCCTCGCCGCCCAGATGGCCTCGACCTACCAGCGCCTCTCGCGGGGCCGGCTCAAGCTCAACATCGTCATCGGGGCCGAGGACGCCGAGTCGGCCCGCTTCGGCCCCCGGCTCGACAAGGCCACTCGCTACTCCCGGGCCGCCGAGTTCCTCGAGATCGTCCGCGGCGCCTGGAGCGGCGAGCCCTTCACCTTCAAGGGCGAGTACTTCGAGGTCACCGAGGCCACCACCCGCGCCGTGCCCGTGCCCCAGCCCGAGATCTACTTCGGCGGGGCCTCGGCCGAGGCCGAGGACGTGGCCGCCCGCTGGGCCGACGTGTACCTGGCCTGGGGCGAGCCGCCGGCGATGGTCGCCGAGCGGGTCGAGCGCATGCGGGCCAAGGCCGCGGCCCACGAGCGGACCCTGCGCTACGGCATCCGCTTCCACGTCATCACCCGGCCCACGGCCGACGAGGCGTGGGCCGCCGCCGCCCGCCTCCTGGCCGGCATCGACCCCGAGGCCATCGCCGCCGCCCAGGCCGACTTCGCCGCCACCGCGTCGGAGGGCCAGCGCCGGATGGCCGAGCTCCACCGGGGCCTCGACCCCACCGATGTCCGGGGCCTCGAGGTCCACCCCAACGTCTGGTCGGGCGTGGGCCTGGTCCGGGGCGGGGCCGGCACCACCCTGGTCGGCAGCCACACCGAGGTCGCCGACCGGATCGAGGAGTACGCCTCGGTCGGCTTCGAGGAGTTCATCCTCTCCGGCTACCCCCACCTGGAGGAGGCCTACTGGTGCGGCGAGGGCCTCCTGCCCGAGCTGCGCCACCGTGGCCTCGTACCCGAGCTCCCCACCACCGGCGCCGAGGCCACCTTCAGCACCTTCCGCTAGCGCACCGCCCGCCTCCCACGCGCCGAACCGGTGACCAGATCGGACGGGTAGCCGTTCGATCTGATCACCGGTTCGGGATGGGGTGGGGTGATGGGGCGTGGGTGGTTGGTGCCTCAGGCGGCGGCGGGGGTCCCCGTCGTCGCCCCGGTGGCAACCTCGGCGACGACGGGAGAGCTGGCGGCAGGGCCTGGCACCGGGGTGACGTTCGCCGACCCGGTCGGGCCCGAGGCCCCGAGGGCCGTGCGGGCCCGACGCAGCAGACGACCGGTGCGAGCCGTGGTGGCGGCCTGCTCCCGAGCCTGCTGGCGGTCGGCAACGTAGGTGTTGAGAGCGTCGTACGTGTGCACGATGCCTCCTTCCGGTGCCACCGGCCCTTCCGGTGACAGGGACCATCTTCCGGCCCTGAAGCACCTCGCCACATCGGGTGGATGACGTATTGAGGAGAAACCGACCTACGTATGCCCTCCGTCACACCCCTACGTGGGGGTGTCCACCCCCGCTGACCTGCAGGTTCTCCGGGCGCCGGACGTCACGCCTCGTCGCCGACGGCGCCGATGGCCTGGAGGTAGGCCAGACGGGCGTCGAGGACGGCCACCACGTCCTCGTCGAGGAGGTCGGGGCGCTCGTCGCTGGTGCGGGCCAGGACGCGGCCGACGGCACCGTCGGGATCGACGACCTCGTCCTCGTCGCCGTCGGCCACCACCTCGGCCGTCGCCGCCTCGAGCTCCTCGGCGTCGACCCGGAGGATCCAGCGGACGTCCTCGTGGCTGATCCGGGCGGTCACCTCGTCGGGGAGCCGGTCGGCGATGAACGGGATGGCCTCCTCCAGCTCGTAGACCGACGGGGCGACCCGCTGCTCGAGCAGGACGACCTCGCGGCCCACGGCGTAGAAGGCGATCCCGACCACCAGCACGACGGCCAGCACCACCAGCAGGACCACCAGGACGACGCTCATCGGTGCCGCAACCTGTCAACGGGCCGAACCACCCTGCTCGCGGCGCCAGGGCACCGATGAGCGCCGACGGCTGCGCCGCCGGGGAGACAACCGTGCTGTCTGGTTCGCTCGCTTCGCTCGCTCACCCCCCGATCATGTCAGGGCCCGGTCGGGGCGCGGTCAGGGGAACCGGAGCCGGGCCCGGGCCAGGTACTCGGGGCTGGCGGCGAGCGCCACCGCCAGGGCCAGATCGCCCCGGCGGACGACGACGGGGCCCCAGTAGGCGACGTCGGCGGGCGACGGTGTCCGCCCCAGCAGGGCGTCGTACAGCCCGGCGACCCGGGCCCGGGCCGACTCGGCCGACTGGAAGAACCGCAGGGCCACGGCGCCCCGGCCGCTGCGGGCGGCCTCGCCGACCCAGTAGGCCCGGCCGTCGGCGTCGGCCGGGCGGCCGAGCAGGGTGAGGTAGAGGTCATCCACCCAGGTCGCCACGGTGCCCCCGCCGGCCCCGGCCAGGTACTCGTCCGACGAGTAGAAGGACGCCGCCACGCGGGCCACGCTCCACGACCCGGACCGGAGCCGCTCGACCCAGAAGGCGGCACCGGCGGGGTCGGCGGGCCGGCCCAGGGTGTCGACGTAGAGCCGGTCGACGACGGCCTCGAGCCAGGGATCGGATCGGACCAGCGTGGCGAGGTAGGCCGAGCGCGAGGGGCTGGCCTCGAGGGCGGCGACGGCGGCGGCCACCTCGGTCGCCGACGGCTCACCGGCGACGAGGTCGGTCAGGGCCGCGGTCACGAACGACTCGGCCTCGGTCCGCGGCGGCGCCGCGTCACCCAGGAGAAGGGTGAGGTCGAGGGCGTCGAGCGGGTCGCCGGGGGCGTAGAAGTCGGCGAAGGCGGCCGAGCCGTCCTCGGTGAGGGCGGCGGTCACGGCGGCGTAGTGCAGTCCCCCCTCGACCGGCGTCGGGGTCACCGCGGCCAGGTCGAGCTGGGCGAACGTGACGTCGTCGTAGGTCGCGATGGCGCCGTCGTCGAGGCCGCGGGACGCCACGTCGGCGACGAGGGTCCCGGTGTCGCCGGCGACCGAGACCCGCACGGCGGAGATGGTCAGGTCGAGGGCGGGGACGCCGGGCGGCGTGCCGGTCCCGTCGTGGCCGGTGAAGCGGAGGGCGCCGCCGAAGCCGGCCTCGACGACGCCGTCGACCACCGACCCGGTCTCGGCCGGGAAGCGGAAGGTGCCGTCCTCGTCGACCGTCGCTCCATCGGAGACGGCGATCTCGCCGTGGGCGATCGAGCCGGTGATGTAGCGCCGGAACGACTCCCGCACGCCCCAGTCGAGATCGCCGCCGACGACGGTGACGGGACCGTCGGGCCGCCCGGCCACGGTGAGGGTGGCGGTCCGGGTGTAGGCGGTGGCGACGTCGTTGTGCAGGCGGGCGCGGATGCGGGTGCCGTCCATGTCGACGTTCGTGTCCTCGACGGTGAGGAACGGGTCGGTGGCGTCGGCCAGGTCGACCCAGAAGCCGCCCGAGTACCGCTGCCACTGGATGGCGGGCTGGGGGTTGCCCGTGGCGGCCAGGCCGAAGGTGGCGTCGTCGCCCTCGACGGCGGCCACGTCCGGGGGCTGGGCGGTGACGGCCGGGGCCGCCAGCACGGTCAGCAGGACCTCGTCCGACACCGTCTCCCCGGCGGCGTTGCCCACGACGACCCGGTACCGGGTGCCGTCGTCGCCGACGGTGGCGTCCACCTCGAGGGTGGGCCCGGTCGCCCCGGCGACGTCGGCGAAGCGGGTGGCGCCGGCGGGGGCCGACTGCCACCGGTACGAGGGTGCGGGCGTGCCCTCGGCGGCCGCGGTGAAGGTCGCCGGGACCGAGGACTGGCCCAGCCCCAGGGTGACGGTCCGGTCGCTCGGCTGGGTGGTGACACCGGGCGACGAGCCGAGCCGGTCGAAGCGAGCCATCTCGAAGCTGAACTGGTCCTCCCCCACCATGGTCTGGGCGTAGACGTCCTGGTCGGCCCCGACCACCACCAGGGCGTTGCGGGAGTGGAGGGCGGGGTGGTGCTGGCGCCCGATGACCCGGCCGTCGCGCACGGCCACGAGGTCGCGGGTGGTGGACGACGCGCCCCAGAGGGTGCCGTCGACCGGGTCGAAGGCCCACTCGTCGACCACCTGGCTGGGCGCGACCGACACCGGGGGTCCCTCGACGCCGATGGCGCCGCCGGCGAGGCGGAGGCCCTGGACCACCGCCGGGGCCCCGGTCGAGGAGCTGGAGGCGCGGGTGGCCGCCAACCGCCCGTCGGGGCCGCGGCGGACCGTGCCCCACCGGTCGGCGAGGGCGGTGCCGCTCTCGCTCCCCGGGATCTCCGAGACGGTGACGCCCTCGGCACCGATCACGAGGCGCTGGAGCGGGAGGGTGGGCGGCAACGTCGCCGGGGCCTGCGCGTTCACGGCCCGGGTCAGCACCAGCGAGCCGTCGCCGGCGACGGCCCCCGTGCGCTGGAGCCCGCCGATGCCGGGCCGGTACCAGTTCTGGTTGAGGCCGGTGGGGCCGCCGGGGAGGACGTGGCTGACGACGCTCCACGTGCCGGGCGCGTCCTCGGTGAGGACGTGGAGGAGCCACTGGTGCTGGTCGTAGGCCCGGGTGTCGACGCCGGGTGGGACCCGGCGCTCGATGCTGAGGGCCCGCTGGCCGACGGGGTCCCACATGGCCCGCTTGGTCGCCGGGAACGGGATGGTGGTGGTGCCCGTGAGGTAGCGCCGCTCGACCGGGTCCCACTGGATCCAGGCCATCGACCCGTCGGACGCCTCGTAGTAGGCCCGGCCGATGTCGGAGCGGTAGAGGGCGATGGTCGGGACGAAGGCCCCGACCGGGAAGAGCAGGGGCTCGCCGACGGGCGCCAGCGTGGCCAGGTCGAAGGCCTGGAGCCCGCGCTGGGTGCCGCCCTCGACCGCCGCGCTGGTCGGGTGGTGCACGACCTGGTGGGCGTCGTCGACCAGCCAGGCGGTGCCCGCCGCCGCGCCCAGGGACGCGATGGTCGGCTCTCCCAGGCGGGTGCTGCCGGGCTCGGCCCACGTCTCGGTCAGGTCGGGCACGCCCCCGGGCCCGGCGTAGGTCAGGGTCACGGGGTCGACGACGGCCCCCGGGCGGTACTGGCCGAACATGACCTCGTCGGCCGCCACCGCGGTGATGGTGGCGGGGATGGCCGTCCAGGTCGTCGTGGTGTCGGTGACCACCGGCTCGGTGTCGACGATCGACAGGTTGGCCATGGCGATGCGACCGAACGACACCATCTCCCACGTCGCCTGGTCGCGGGCGGTGACGGCGAAGGTGAGCTCCTGGGCGCCGGCGCCGAGGGTCAGGTGCGGCTCGGCCAGCGTCATGTCGAGGATGTGACCGTCGAGGGGGCCGTCGTAGCCGGGC
>DASVEC010000209.1:0-4828 GCA_036380755.1 Iamia sp.
GCATCAAGACCAAGGCCGACCACGTCCTCGGCCTGGGCGTGCTCCTCGCCCTTGCCGTCACCGGCTTCGGCGCCGAGGCCTGGCGCATCGCCCTGGCCGGCCGGCCCGACTTCGAGCAGTGGAGCTTCATCGCCTACCCGATCTCGGGGCTGATCGAGGACAGCACCACCCTCTCCGGCGGCCACCAGATCTGGTGGGTCGCCCACGTCGGCAGCTTCGTGCTGTTCCTCGCCATCCTCCCGATCACCATGCTCCGCCACATGTTCACCTCACCGCTGAACATGTACCTGCGCGACAAGGCCCGGCCCAAGGGCGCCATGAAGCCGATGCCCAACCTGATGGAGACCGAGCTCGAGACCTTCGGCGCCTCCACCGTCGAGGACTTCACCTGGAAGCAGCTGCTCGACACCGACGCCTGCACCATGTGCGGTCGCTGCACCAGCGTCTGCCCGGCCCACGCCACCGGCAAGCCCCTCGACCCCCGCGAGATCGTGCTCAAGACGGGCGAGGTCATGGCCGCGACCGGCAGCCCCAAGGTCTCCCCGCCGATCGGCCTCGACGGCGACATCACCATCTCCTCGGACTCGCTCTTCGAGCGGATCACGCCCGAGGAGGTCTGGGCCTGCACGTCGTGCAAGGCGTGCGACGAGATCTGCCCGGTCAACATCGAGATCCTCGACAAGATCCTCGACATGCGGCGCTACCTGGCGCTGATGGAGCCGGACAAGGCGCCGACCGAGATCACCAAGGCCTGGGGCTCGATGGAGAGCGCCGGCAACCCGTGGGGCATGAGCTCGACCGAGCGCACCAAGTGGGCCGAGAAGCTCGGCGAGGCGGTCGTCGTCGTCGACGGCACCGAGGCCTTCGAGCACGAGTACCTCTACTGGGTCGGCTGCGCAGGGTCGTTCGACGACAAGAACCAGAAGGTCACCCAGTCGATGGCCAAGCTCCTCCAGCGGGCCGGCATCGACTTCGCCATCCTCGGCCCGGCCGAGAACTGCACCGGCGACCCCGCTCGCCGCTCGGGCAACGAGTACATCTTCCAGATGCTGGCCATGCAGAACATCGAGACCCTCGACGGCATGGGCGTGAAGAAGATCATCACGCAGTGCCCCCACTGCTTCAACACGCTGATGAACGAGTACCCGCAGCTGGGCGGCAACTACGAGGTGATGCACCACTCGAAGCTGCTGGAGAAGCTCGTCGAGGGCGGCCAGCTCGACCTCAGCCGGGCCCAGCTGGACGACCGGATCGTGTACCACGACTCCTGCTACCTCGGGCGCCACAACGACATCTACATGGCGCCCCGCCAGGTCATCGGCCGGCTGGGTGGCGTCGAGGTGGTCGAGGCGCCCCGCAACGGCACCAAGGGCATGTGCTGCGGTGCCGGCGGCGCCCGCATGTTCATGGAGGAGACGATCGGCACCAAGGTCAACGACGCCCGCTCCGAGGAGCTCGTCGAGACCGGCGCCAGCCGGATCGCCACCGCCTGCCCCTTCTGCTACATCATGATCGACGACGGCGTGAAGGGCATGGGCAAGGACGACGACGTCAAGGTCGCCGACATCGCCATGCACCTCGTCGAGGCGATCGAGCAGGGCGAGCGGGCCGACTCCGAGTCGGTCCACGTCCCCCAGATCACCGCGCCCAGCGCCGACGCCTAGGTCACCCTGCGTGGCCCCGAGCCGCCTGCCGGCACGGAAAGTGGGCGGAAATGGGCCATATGGCCTAGACAGGGGCAACCGCTCACAGTAAGGTCCGGCCTCAGGGTCACCACGAACGGTGGTGGCGGGACCGGAAGCAGACAGACACCGTGGCCGACGCACCTTCCCCGCAGTCCAGCCCCCACCTCCTCGACGACGTCGGCCCCATCGGTGGCCAGGCCCTCATCGAGGGCGTGATGATGCGCCGGGCCGGGGCCTGGGGGGCGGCCGTGCGCCGGGCCGACGGCACCATCGCCACCACCGGGGCGCCGCTGCCCGACGACGGCGCCGGCGTCCGCCGCATCCCGCTGCTGCGGGGACCGGCCGCCCTGTGGGAGTCGGTCAGCCTCGGCACCCGGGCCATGATCTGGGGGGCCAAGGAGCGCGGCACAGAAGACGGTCGCGGGTACTCCCGCTCGGGGCTGGCGCTCACCACGGTCCTCGCCGCCGTCCTCGCCGTCGGTGTCCTCGGCGTGCTGCCGGCGGTGCTGCCCAAGGCGCTCGGCATCGAGGGCCGCTGGCTGTTCAACACGGTCGAGAGCGCCATCCGCCTCGGCATCCTCGTCGGCTACATGGCGCTGCTGTCGCTCAACAAGGAGGTCAAGCGGACCTTCTCGTACCACGGCGCCGAGCACATGACGATCCACGCCTTCGAGCACGGCGTGGCCCTCGAGCCGGCGTCGATCCGGCAGTTCGACCGGCGCCACCCACGCTGTGGCACCGCCTTCCTCCTGATCGTCGTGCTGGTGTCGCTGGTGGCCCACATCCTCGTCGGAGAGGTCAGCTGGCCGGTCCTGGTGGCCAGCCGGGTCCTCGGCCTGCCGATCATCGCCGGCATCGCCTACGAGGTGATCCGCCTGGCCGGGCTCCGCCGCCACTCGCGGCTCGGGCGCATCCTGATGGCGCCGGGCTCGTGGCTGCAGACCCTCACCACCCAGCCTCCCGACGACGACCAGATCGAGGTGGCCGTGGCCGCCCTGCGCGCCACCATCGCCGCCGAGACCCTTCCCGCCGCCACCCCGGCTCCGGCCCTCGCTCCCGTCGGGGCGTCCCGATGAGCATGCTTCCCGAGGTCGCCGCCGCCCCGGGCCAACGCCGCTCGGGCGGCCGGCCGGCGCCGTCGCTCGTCCACAGCCGCACCGGGCGCATGCTCGTGCTCACCCTGGCCACCGTCACCATGGTCGTCGAGATGGGGTCGCTGCTGGCCACGGTCAACGTCGACATCGGCTCGTTCACCCTGTCGGCCTCGGCCGTGCCGTCGCTGCTGCTGCTCGTCTTCCTCGGCGCCCGCTCGGTGGGCGAGGCCCGCGACCGCGACCGGCTGGTGCCGTTCTGGATCGCCATGGTCGCCGGTCTCGGTCTCGGCGCCACGCTGTTCTCCCGCACCGGCGACCTGATCGACGTCGGCGCCCTGCTGGTCGCGGCCACCAACGAGGAGATGGTGTTCCGCTTCGCCGTCCCCGTCGTGGCCGCCACCGGCCTGATGGTGCTGCGGGTGCCACCCACCGCCGCCCGCGTCGCCGGCTACCTCGCCGCCGGCACCTGGTGGGTCCTCCTGCCCGGCCACCAGCAGCAGGTGGCCAACGCCGCCAACCTGGCCACCTACGTCGCCTTCGCCGTGATCAGCGCCCTGGTGGTGGCCCGGTCCCGGGCCCTCATCCCGATGGCCGTCGCCCACTGCGTGCTGAACATCATCACGATCGCCCACGAGCGGGGCGACATCACCTCGGGCAGCCGCAGCGCCCTCAGCGCCTGCCTGCTGTTCCTGCTGGTCGGCACCTTCGCCTGGCCCGGCGACCTCCGCCGCCGGGCCAGCGATGCCGAGGACCTCGTGTCCGACACGGTCATCGACCTCCGCGACGGCCGGCCGCCGGCGGTCATCCGCGACGGCTCGGTCGAGCTCCTCGACGAGGGCCCGGTCTCCGGGGAGGCCGAACCCGTCGCCGAGGAGCCGTCGGAACCGATCAGCAGGTGATCTCGACCATGAACGCCCGGTCGGCCAGGTTGCCCGCCGTGTCGTAGGTCGTGACCACGATCCGGTTGGCGGGGTTCTCGCTGATGTGCGCCGACGCGAAGCCCGACGACGCAACGTCCGAGGTGCGGCTGCGGCCGACCGAGACGGTGCGGACGCAGGTGTCGGTGTCGACCTGGAAGTCGACCTCGTACTGCCCGATGCCGTTCCTCTGGACGAAGTTGTACCGGCTCGAGGCCTCGACCGATCCGTTCGGGTTGACCAGGACGTACATGGGCCGGACGTAGTAGCCCTGCACGTCGATGACGATGTCGGCGACGCTGCCGTAGTTCTTGACGGTGAAGGCGTTGCCGCCGCCGGGGACGATCGTCAGCGCACCGGTGTTCGTCGATGCCCCCGCGGCGGTGTAGTTGAGGATGGTGGCCAGCGGCTCGCCCTGGTTGGCGGGCCAGGCGCGGACGTAGCCCGCGCCCTGGTTGTTGGTGGCCGAGATCGAGGCCTCGATGCCCGTCGCGGCGTTGGGGATGCCGCAGCCGGCGGCCTGGCCACCCTGGCTCGACAGGTTGCCGGCCACCTTGAACGTGCGGCTCTGCTCGACGCCGAAGGCGGGGATCGACGCCGGGGTCGTGGAGGCGATCCGGCAGGGCGTCACCGGGACGAACGTCGTGGACCGGGTGGGCGTCAGGGTCCCACGGCTGTCGGGCGGGGCCTGGGCGGCCGGCGACCCTCCGCTCGCCGCCAGGGCGACGGCGCTCCCCGAGCTCACGGCCAGCAGCGCCAGCGCGGCCGCGACCACCTTCCACAGGGCGATCTCTCGTCTCATCGTTCACTCCTCGGTACGAGCGCCCGCGTCGGCGCTGTCCCGAACGTACGGATGCCGCAGCGATCCGTCGTGAGCGTCAGGCGCGCAACCGAGTGGAGCCCCGGAGCTCGGCCCCGTTGTCGATCAGCAGGTGATCTGGACCATGAAGGCCCGATCGGCGATGGCGCCGCCCGGGTCGTAGGTCGTCACGAACACCTCGTTGGCCGGCGTCTCGGTGATGTGGGCCGAGGCGAAGCCCGACGATCCCGCATCGCTCGTGCGGCTGCGACCGACGGACACGGTGCGGACGCACGTGTCGGTGTCGACCTGGAAGTCGAGCTGGTACTGGCC
>DASVEC010000210.1:0-8322 GCA_036380755.1 Iamia sp.
CGGCCGATGAGCGGCCCGGTGTGGCCCGACCTCGACCGCCTCTTCGCTCCGCAGGTGGTGGCGGTCGTCGGGGCCTCCGACCGACCCGGCTCGCAGGCCACCACCATCTGGCGGCTGCTGCGCGGGTGGGCGGAGCGCTCGGGCGCCGCCCTGTGGCCGGTCAACCCCAACCGCGAGTCGGTCGACGGCGTGCCGTGCGTGCGGTCGCTGGCCGACGTCCCCGGGGAGGTCGACGTCGCCGCCCTGCTCGTCCCCGACACGCCCGCCGCGGTGGCCGAGGCCGCCGCCGTCGACGCCCGCTTCGCCGTGGTCTTCTCGGCCGGGTGGGCGGAGACCGGCCCCGAAGGGGCCGCCGCCCAGCGCGACCTGGTGAACCTGCTCGACGGCCACCGCACCCGTCTGCTCGGACCCAACACCAACCTCAACGCCTTCGACGAGGTCCGCACCGACCTCGACGGACCGGCCATCGCCCTGCTGTCGCAGTCCGGGCACCAGGGCCGGCCGCTGTTCATGCTCCAGGACAACGGCGTCCGGGTGTCGCACTGGGCCCCCACCGGCAACGAGGCCGACCTCGACGCCGCCGACTTCATCGCCTGGTTCGGGCGGCACCCCGACGTCGGTGCCGTCGCCGCCTACCTGGAGGCCATCCGCGACGGGCCCCGGTTCCGGGCCGCCGTGGCCGAGGCCACCGACACGGGAACCCCCGTCGTGGTCGTCAAGGTCGGCCGCAGCGAGCGGGGCGCCCGCGCCGCGGCGACCCACACGGGCGCCCTCACCGGTGCCGACCGCGTGGTCGACGGCGCCTTCGCCCAGATGGGCGTGACGCGGGTGGACGACCTCGACGAGCTGGGCGACGTGGCCACCACCCTCGCCCGCACCGGCCCGCCCCGGCCCGGCGGCATCGCCGTGTACTCGATCTCGGGCGGCACCGGGGCCCACGTCGCCGATCGCCTGGGGGCCGCCGGGCTCCCGCTGGCGACGCTGAGCCCGGCCACCCTCGACCGCCTGGGCGAGCTGATCCCGAGCTACCTCGACGTCTCCAACCCGGTGGACTGTGGCGGTCCCCCCGCCGCCGACGAGCGGGGGGCCCGGATCATCGACGCCCTCCTCGCCGACGACGACGTCGCCGTCCTCCTCACGGTGGTCAACGGGCCGATCGCGCCGATCAGCGATGCCCTCGTCGCCGACCTCGTCGCCGCGGCCGAGCGCACCGACAAGGTCGTCGCCGTGGTGTGGGGCTCGCCGGTTGGCACCGAGCCGGCCCGGCGCGAGGTCCTGCACGGGTCGTCCCGCGTGGTCACGTTCGGGCGTCTCGGCAACGCCCTCACCGCGCTGGACGCCTGGTGGCGCTGGCACCGCTTCCTCGACGGGCGCGAGACCACCGATCGGCCCTCGGCCGCGACGCTGGGGCCACCCCGGTGGACACCCCCTCCCGGACGGCGCGGGACGGTCTCGGAGGTCGAGGCCAAGGGCCTCCTGACCGCCTACGGCATCCCCACCACCCACGACGCCCTCGTCACGACCTCCGGCGACGCCGCCCGCGTCGCGGCCCGCGCCGGCGGCCCCGTCGTGCTCAAGGCGTGCTCGGCAGCCCTGCCCCACAAGTCCGACCTGGGCCTCGTCCGCGTCGGCGTCGAGGGGCCCCGGGAGGTCCGGGCCGCGTTCCGGGACATCCTCGAGCGGGCTCGCGGCGCGGCGCCCGGCCAGGTCGACGGCGTCCTGGTGTGCGAGATGGTGCGCGGCGGGGTCGAGCTCGCCCTCGGCGTCGCCCAGGACCCGGTGTTCGGTCCCACCGTCGTGATCGGGGCGGGGGGCGTCGACCTCGAGGCGGCCCCCGACATCGCCCACCTCGTCGTCCCCTTCGGCGAGGTCGACGTCCGCCGGGCGCTCGACGGGCTGCGCCTGCGCCCGCTCCTCGACGCCCACCGCGGCCGTCCGGCGGCCGACATCGACGCCCTGGTCGACGCGGTCTGCGCCCTCGGCCGGGCCGCCGACGAGCTGCGGGACACCGTCGTCGAGGTCGACGTCAACCCCCTCGTCGTCCGGGTCGAGGGCGAGGGCGTCGTCGCCCTCGACGCCCTGGTGGTCGTGGCGGGCCGGGGCGAGCAGGAGGCCCACCCGAACGGGTGAACCAGGAGGCCGCTGCCGGTCCCGATCTCTCACGACGACTTGCGGTCGGCCGATGGCGAGGACATGTCAGACCTGCGCCCCGTCACGGCTCCACGCCGGGCGTCGCTGACGGCCACCGCAACGGCGGGAGGGGCCGTGGCGGCCGCGGGCGTCGTGCTGGTGACCCTCCAGGTCCTCGCCCCCGACGGGGCGGTGGGCGATGCGACCTACCTGGGCGCCCTGGGGCTCGCCTCCCTGGTGGGGTGGGTCGCGGCCGTCCGCTGCCGGGGCCAGGAGCGGCGGGCCTGGATCATGATGGCGCTCGGCATCTCGCTGTCGGCCGCCGCCGACCTGACCTACTCCGTCATCTACTGGACCCGTGGGGTCGAGCCCGACGTGTCGGTCGCCGACCCGCTCTGGATCGCGTCCTACGCCGCCCTCGGCCTCGGCGTCTTCCGCCTGACGCCCGGGCGGGAGAACGCCCGCGGCCCCGACGTCGACGCCATCATCGACTCGCTGGTGGCCGCCATCGTCGCCCTCCTCGTCGTCTGGGAGGTGGCCCTCGAGGACATGGTCACCGACAGCTCCACGTCGATCCTGGCCCGGGCGACCTGGTCCGCCTACCCCGTCCTCGACGTGGTCCTCCTCGCCCTCGTCGTGCGGCTCGCCCTCCTCCACCACCGGAACCGCTCCGCCTCGGTGCTCCTCGTCGGTGCCGGCATCGCCTCCTGGCTGGCCGCCGACCTCGGCTACCTCGTGGTGACGGCCGAGGGTGCGCTGGTGTGGCTCGACGTCGGGTGGATGGTCGCCTCGCTCCTGCTGGCCCTGGCCATCGTCGCCCGCCGCCACGAACCGCTCTCGTCGGCGCCCGCGCTGACCGACCAGCCCGTCCGCGAGCGCATGTGGTTCGTCATGATCCCCCTGCTCGCGCCGGTGGCGATCGATCTCCGGAGCCACATGGACCACACCGAGTCCGAGCCTCTGGCCCTCGGCACCGCCACCGTCGCCCTCGTCGCCCTCGCCTGCATCCGGGGCCACCGGCTCCTGCGCGCCGCCGAGCGGGCCCGGGAGGCCGTGCACGTCAGCGAGACCCACTACCGGGCCCTGGCCGCCCACTCGTCCGACGCCGTGGTCGTGCTCGACCGCGACCATCGCGTCGTCGAGGCCTCCGGCAACCTCGCTCGCCTCGTGGGCCAGGACACGAGCACCGTCCTCGGCGAGAGCGGGCCCGAGGCCCTGGCCTGCGTCGACTGCGACACGCTCCGGTCCTACCTCGACTCGGTCCGGAGCACTCCCGGCGGGGTGGCCGAGCACGAGATCGAGGTCCGCCACACCGACGGCGACCGGCGCTGGCTGTCCACCCGGATGGTGAACCTGCTCGACGACCCCGCCGTCGCCGGCATCGTCGTCAACCTGCACGACGTCACCGACCGGCGGCGGGCCCAGGACGAGCTGGCCCACCAGGCCTTCCACGACTCCCTCACCGGGTTGGCCAACCACGCCCTCTTCACCGACCGCATCGAGCAGACGCTGCGCCGCACGGCCCGGACTGGGACCACCGCCACCGTCCTCTACCTGGACGTCGACGGCTTCAAGTCCGTCAACGACCGCCTCGGGCACGACGCCGGGGACACCGTCCTCCGCGAGGTCGCCGACCGCCTGCGGGCCACCGTCCGCTCCGCCGACACCGTCGCCCGGCTGGGCGGCGACGAGTTCGCCATGCTGATCGAGGCGGACCACGTCGAGGCCGGCGAGGCCCGCACCACCGCCGAGCGCATCCTCCAGGTCCTCAGCATCCCGGTGGACGTCGGCGGCCAGCTCATCGCCATCTCGGCCAGCATCGGGCTGGCGACCGGCGACGCCGGCAGCAGCGCCGCCAGCCTGCTCCGGCACGCCGACATCGCCATGTACCGGGCCAAGGCCGACGGCAAGGCCCGCATCGTCGTGTTCGACGAGCAGATGGGGGCCGAGGCCGGCCACCTCGTGCGGATCGAGGCCGACCTTCCGGGCGTCGTGGAGCGGGGCGAGCTCGAGCTCCACTACCAGCCGGTGCTCGAGCTGGCCACCGGCCGGCTGGCCGGCTTCGAGGCCCTGGTGCGCTGGCAGCACCCCGAGCTGGGGCTCCTGAGCCCCGATCGGTTCATCCCCGCGTGCGAGGCCACCGGCCAGATCGTGCCGATCGGGCGCTGGATCCTCGAGACCGCCTGCGCCTCCGGGGCCCGCTGGCGCGACGCCGGCGACGGCCCGCCGCCGCTGACCATGGCGGTCAACCTGTCCGCCGTCCAGCTGTCGACTGACCAGGTCGTCGACGACGTGCGGCAGGCCCTCGACCGCAGTGGCCTCGACCCCGGCCTGCTCGTGCTCGAGATCACCGAGACCGGCCTCGTCGCCGACCCGGTGGCGGCGACGACGCGGCTGCGCGCCCTGCACGAGCTGGGCGTGCGGCTCGCCATCGACGACTTCGGCACGGGCTACTCGTCGCTCAGCTACCTGCGCCAGTTCCCCATCGACATCCTCAAGATCGACCGGTCCTTCGTCGACACCATCACGGCCGACGACGAGCTCCCGCCGATCATCCGGGGCCTGCTCGACCTGGCCCGCACCCTCGACCTGGACATCATCGCCGAGGGCATCGAGAGCGACGTCCAGCACGAGGGCCTCCGCCGCGAGGCCTGCGCCATGGGCCAGGGCTTCCTGTTCTCCCGCCCCCTCCCCGCCCCCGACGTCGACCGCCTCCTCGCCAACCGAGCTCAGACGTCAGAGCCCGCCCGCAGCTCGTAGTTTCTTGGTGGTCAGAGGTCGCGAAAGCGCGACCGATCCCAACCAGGAACCCGCCGACGCACGACAACCAAAGCCGGTCAGGCGTCGGAAGCGGTCGGGAGCTCGTAGTCCTGGAACTGGACCCTCAGGTCCTTCTTGGAGAACTTGCCGACGCTGGTCTTGGGGATCTCGTCGACGAAGACGACGTCGTCGGGCAGCCACCACTTGGCCACCTTGCCGTCGAGGAAGGCGATGATCTCGGCCGGGGTGGCCTCCTCGCCCTCCTTGAGCACGACGCAGGCCAGCGGGCGCTCCTGCCACTTCGGGTGCCTGACGCCGATGACGGCCGCCTCGGCCACCTGCGGGTGGCCCATGATCTCGTTCTCCAGCTCGACGGTGGAGATCCACTCGCCGCCGGACTTCACCACGTCCTTGGTGCGGTCGACGATGCGCATGTAGCCGTGCCCGTCGATCGTGGCCACGTCGCCGGTCTTGAGCCAGCCGTCGGCGGTGAAGCTCTCGGGTGAGCGGTCGTCGTTGTAGTACTCGCGGGCGATCCAGGCGCCCTTGGCCTGGATCTCGCCCTGGTCCTTGCCGTCCTTGGCCACCGGCTCGAGGCTGTCGGGGTCGACCACGCGCAGGTCGACACCGGCGAGCGGCACGCCGATGGTGGCCCGCAGATCGGCGAGCGCCGTCTCGTCGAGCCCGTCGGCCAGGGTCGTCTTGATGTGGCCGGCGGAGGCGACGGGGCTGGTCTCGGTCATGCCCCAGGCCTGGTAGATGGGCAGGCCGACCTGCTCGCGGTAGGCCTCCGACAGCGCCTTGGGCACGGCCGAGCCGCCGCACGGGATCGAGCGCAACGCCGAGAGGTCGCGGCCCTTCAGCTCCGGGAGCACGCCCATCCAGATGGTGGGCACGCCGGCGGCGATGGTGACCTTCTCGCTCTCGATCAGGTCGGCCAGCGGCACGGGCGCCATCCCCGGCCCGGGCATCACCAGGTTGGCGCCGGCCGCGACGCCGGCGTGGGCCAGGCCCCAGGCGTTGGCGTGGAACATGGGCACGACCGGGAGGATGGTGTCGCTCTCGGACACGCCGACGGCGTCGACGGCCATCACGCCCAGGGTGTGGAGGTACGTCGAGCGGTGGCTGTAGACGACGCCCTTGGGGTTGCCGGTGGTGCCGGACGTGTAGCACATGCTGGCGGCCTGGTTCTCGTCCCGGACGTCCCAGGTGGCCGGCTCGGCCGCCGCCACCAGCTCCTCGTAGCGGTGCAGGGTCTTGCCCGCCGGCGCCTCGTCGGGGACCTCGCCGGCGCCGTCGTCCATCACCACGATGTGCTTGACCGTCTCGAAGGTCGGCAGCAGCGGCCACACCAGGGCGGCCAGGCTGCGGTCGATGAACACGACCTCGTCCTCGGCGTGGTTGGCGATGTACGTGAGCTGCTCGGGGAACAGCCGGATGTTCAAGGTGTGCAGCACCCGCCCGCTGCAGGGGGCGGCGAAGTAGAGCTCGAGGTGGTTGGCCGTGTTCCAGCCGAAGGTGGCGACCCGGCCGTCGGCCGAGATGCCGAGGTCGGCCAGGACCCCGCCGACCTTGCGGGTGCGGGCGGCCCACTCGCCGTAGGTCCGGGTCTCCTTGCCCGTGGCCGTGGCCGTCACGACGTGCTTGTCGTGGAAGAGGTTCTCGGCCCGGTCGAAGAAGTGCTCCAGCGAGAGCGGGTGGTCCTGCATCAGGCCCAACATGGGGTCCTCCGGGGTCGCAACGGTCGGGGGCCCGACCGTAGTGGCGCGCGCCACTCGGCGTCGGCCGTACCCTCGGCGGCGATGAGGAGGCTCGTCGCGGTCGAGGCGCGGGGCACGGCGGAGTTCGTCGACCGGTTGCGACGGGCGTGGGACGACGGCGACGCCCTCCTCCCGATCGATCCCCGTCTCCCAGCCGCGGCCCGCGCCGCGCTCGTCGAGCGGATGGGTGATGCCCCGGTCGACGACGGCGATGCCCTGGTCGTCGCGACCAGCGGGTCGACCGGCGAGCCGAAGGGCGTCGTCCTCACCCACGACGCCCTCGCCGCCCACGCCGCCGCCGTCCACGGCCACCTCGGGGTCGGACCCGGCGACCGCTGGCTGGCCTGCCTCCCCCTGGCCCACGTCGGCGGGCTGGGGGTGGTGGTACGGGCCCTGGTCGACGGGATCCCGCTCACCGTCCACGACGGCTTCGACCTCGATGCGGCCCGGGCGGCGCGCGACGCCGGGGCCACGCTCACCTCGCTGGTGCCGACCGCCCTCGACCGCCTGGGCTCCGACGGCTGGCGCTGGATCGTGCTGGGCGGGTCGGCCGACACGGTCGCCTCACGCCCCCCGAACGTGGTGCGCACCTACGGCCTGACCGAGAGCGGCGGGGGCGTGGTCTACGACCGGCGGCCCCTGCCCGGCGTCTCGATCGAGGCCCGCGACGGCGAGATCTGGCTCCGCTCCCCCACCCTGGCGCGGGGCCTGCGCCAACCCGACGGCAGCGTCGTCGACCGGCGGCGGGACGGCTGGCTCCCGACGGGTGACGCCGGGCGGGTCGACCCCGACGGCACCGTCCACGTCACCGGCCGGGTCGACGAGATGATCGTCACCGGGGGCGAGAACGTCTGGCCCACGGCCGTCGAGCGCGCCCTGCTCACCCACCCGCAGGTCGCCGAGGTCGCCGTCGCCGGCCGGCCCGACCCCGAGTGGGGCGAGCGGGTCGTCGCCTGGGTCGTCCCCGCCGACCGCTCCGACCCGCCGGCGCTCGACGCCCTGCGCGACCACGTCGCCATCACGCTTCCCCGCTCGTCCGCACCCCGCCAGCTGGTGATGGTCGAGGCCCTCCCCCGCACCGCCCTCGGCAAGGTCGCCCGAGGCTCCCTGGGGTGATCGAGCGAACATGTGTACGGGTGTACGGTCGCGGGTATGGCTGACGACCTGACCGCAACCGCCTTCGACGCCGAGGAGGGACTCGATGACTGGCGCTACCTCCTGGGCCGGATCGAGGCCACCTACCGGGGGGCGACACCCACCGAGGCGTCGTCCTTCGCCGGGCTCGCCATCGAGGCGGGCGAGGAGTCCGGACGCATGCCCGACGTCGACCTGCGTCCGCCCGTCGTCCGGCTCGCCCTCGGTGCCGGCGGGCTCGGCCCCGACGACGTCACGCTGGCCCGCCGCCTGACGAGGCTCGCGGCCGAGAAGGGTCTCGTCGCCGAGCCCCTGACGGCCCTCCGGTCCGAGATCGCCATCGATGCCCTCGACATCGATGCCGTCCGCCCGTTCTGGAAGGCCGCCCTGGCCTACGACGACGAGCCCACGCCCGCGGGCCAGCAGGTCATCGCCCTGGTCGATCCGCTCCGGATCGGACCACCGGTCTGGTTCCAGCAGATGGACGCGATCCGCCCCGAGCGCAACCACATCCACATCGACATCACCGTGCCCCACG
>DASVEC010000211.1:0-3635 GCA_036380755.1 Iamia sp.
CGAAGGCCTCGGCGACCGGGTTGGTCCGGATCACGTAGTCGAGCCCGATCAGCTGGGGCATGAACCGCACCGAGCCGTCGTCCGCGGTGGCCTCAGCCATCGGATCCCTCCTCGGGGACGAAGCCGGCCAGGTCGGTGATGTGGCCCGAGCGCTCGTCGGCCCAGCGGGGCACGACCCGCATCCCGGTCCGGACCGACTCGGGACCGTCGGCGGCGAGGGCGTGGAGCAGCGAGGTGTCGGCCCCGTCCAGCCGGACGAGAGCCCAGGCGAAGGGGCGGTCGCTCGGGTGCTTGCGGAGCGGCTCGTCGACCCACGTCCACCCGGTGACGGTGCCGCCGGGGCCGACCTCGACCAGCTCGTCGACGGCGTCGCCGCTGTCGGGGTCGTACTCCAGGGCCGGGCAGATCACCCGACCCTCGGCGGTGCGGCTGGCCAGCAGCCGCTGGTCCCGCAGGCCGGTGAGGAAGGCCCCGACCACGGGGCCGAGGCTCCGCCGGTACATGAGCTCCATGGTGAACGTGGTCGTGCTGTCTTCGGCTGTGTCGGGCGGCACGGCCGAAGTAGAACACATTCTACTTGGCCTTGCCACCGACCCATCCTGAGCAGGAGATACCGACGTCGTTGCCGGCCGTGGGAGAACGTGTTCTACTTGCCGCCATGGCGTTCAACCTGGCCGACCTCGCCGAGCACACGGTCGACGCCGTGCCCGACCGCACCGCCCTGGTCTGTGGCGACCGGTCGGTGACCTTCGCCGAGCTGGAGGCGCGGGCCAACCGCCTGGCCCACCACCTCGCGGCCCAGGGCATCGGCGAGCGCGACCACGTGGCGATCTACTCGCTCAACAGCCTCGAGTACGTCGAGACGATGTTCGCCGCCTACAAGCTGCGGGCCGTCCCCATCAACGTCAACTACCGCTACGTCGAGGACGAGCTGGTCTACCTGTTCGACAACGCCGACATCGCGGCCGTCGTGTTCCAGGCCGCCTATGCCGACCGCATCGCCCACGTGAAGGACCAGCTGCCGCTACTTCGGCACCTGATCCAGATCGACGACGGCACCGAGGCACCCGAGCCGACCGGCGCGATCGACTACGAGGAGGCGCTCGCGGCCCAGTCGCCCGAGCGCGACTTCGGGCCGCGCGACGACGGCGACCTCTACATCCTCTACACCGGTGGCACGACGGGGATGCCCAAGGGCGTGATGTGGCGCCACGAGGACGTGTGGCGCACGCTCGGCGGCGGCATCGACTTCGTCACCGGCGAGCGGATCACCGACGAGTACAAGCTGTCCCGGGTGGCGGCCGAGGCCGAGCCGCCGGTCGGGCTGGTGCTGGCCCCGCTGATGCACGGCGCCGCCCAGTGGGGCACCCTCGGCGGGCTGTTCAAGGGCGTCACCAACGTCCTGCTGCCCAAGTTCGACCCCCACCTCGTGTGGGGCGCGGTCGAGCGCTACCAGATCGCCGTCGTCACCATCACCGGCGACGCCATGGCCCGGCCCCTGATCGAGGCGCTGCGGGAGCGCACCTACGACACGTCGTCGCTGATGGCGATCAGCTCGACCGCGGCGGTGTTCTCGCCGGTGGTCAAGGACCAGCTGTTCGAGCTGCTGCCCAACCTGTTCATCAGCGAGGCCGTGGGCTCGACCGAGGGCGGCTTCAACGGCCTGCGGCTGGTCGAGAAGGGCGCCACCCAGACCGGCGACGGCCTGATCAACGTCCCCCTCGGCCCCGACTCGGTGATCATCGGCGTGGACGACGAGCCGGTGCAGCCGGGCGAGACCGGGCGCCTGGCCCGCGGCGGCAACGTCCCCATCGGGTACTACAAGGACCCGGTCAAGACGGCGGCCACCTTCATCGAGGTCGGCGGCACGCGGCACTCGGTCCCCGGCGACATCGCCCGGCTCGAGCTCGACGGCACCATGACGCTGCTCGGCCGCGGGTCGCAGTGCATCAACTCGGGCGGCGAGAAGATCTTCCCCGAGGAGGTCGAGTCGGCCCTCAAGGCCCACCCCAAGGTGTTCGACGCCCTCGTGCTCGGCGTCGCCGACGAGCGGTGGGGCCAGCGCGTCGCCGCCGTCGTCCAGCCCCGGCCCGGCGAGGTCCCCACGCTCGACGAGCTGGCCGACCACTGCCGCACCCGTCTCGCCCGCTACAAGGCGCCGCGCCAGCTGCACCTGGTGGACGAGGTCCCCCGCCAACCCAGTGGCAAGCCCGACTACACCCGCGCCCGTCAGGTCGCCGAGGAGACCCCGACATGACCAACCTCGCCGAGGATCTCGGCATCGAGTACCCGATCTTCGCCTTCTCCCACTGCCGCGACGTGGTGGCGGCGGTGACCAACGCCGGGGGCATGGGCGTGCTCGGCGCCCTCGCCTTCACGCCCGACGAGCTCGAGCAGGAGCTCACCTGGATCGACGAGCACGTCGGCGGCCGCCCCTACGGCGTCGACGTGGTGATGCCGGTCAAGACGGTCGACCGCGACGCCGGGATCGACGACGTGAAGGACATCGGCGCCCAGCTCCGCCAGCACATCCCGCAGGGCCACTGGGACTACGTCGACAAGGTCCTCGCCGACCACGGCGTCGACGTCGACGCCCGCTCCGGTGAGCTCGAGGCCGGGGCCGGCCTCGGCGCCGGCGTGCTGGGTTGGACGGCCGCCACCGGCTCGCCGCAGATCGACATCGCCCTGTCGCACCCCATCGCCCTCCTGGCCAGCGCCCTCGGCCCGCCGCCCAAGGCTGCCATCGACCAGGCCCACGAGCAGGGGGTGAAGGTCGCCGCCCTGATCGGCCGGGTCGAGCAGGCCGTGCGCGACGTGCAGCTCGGCGTCGACATCATCATCGCCCAGGGCTACGAGGCCGGCGGTCACACGGGCGAGGTCGCCTCGATGGTCCTCATCCCCGACGTGGTCGACGCGGTGGACGTGCCGGTGCTGGGGGCGGGGGGCATCGGCTCGGGTCGCCAGATGGCCGCGGCCATGGCCCTCGGCGCCGCCGGCGTGTGGACCGGGTCGATCTGGCTGACCGTGGCCGAGAACGGCTCGTCGACCATCGTCACCGAGAAGCTGCTGGCGGCCACGTCGACCGACACCGTCCGCTCCCGGGCCTACACCGGCAAGCCGGCCCGCCAGCTCCGCACGGCCTGGACCGACGCCTGGGAGGCTCCCGAGTCGCCGGGCACCCTCCCGATGCCGTTGCAGTTCATCCTCAACTCCTACGCCAACCAGAAGATGGGTGCCTCGCCCCCCAAGGAGCTCGTCGGGATGCCCGTCGGGCAGATCGTGAGCCGCATGGACAAGGTCCGCAGCACCAAGCAGGTGGTCGTCGAGATGGTCGACGAGTACGTCGAGACGACCGAGCGGCTGATGGCCGGTCTGGGAGGCTGACCCGATGAGCGCGACCGACCGCTACACGATCATCTCGTCCGACTGCCATGCCGGCGGCAGCCACAAGCAGTACCGCGAGTACCTCGACCCGGCGTTCCACGACGACTTCGACGCCTGGCGGGGCAAGTACAAGAACCCGTACAAGGACCTCGGCGACACCCGGCGCCTGCGCAACTGGGACGACGAGATGCGCAACGGCCAGCAGGAGGAGGACGGCATCGTCGGGGAGGTCGTCTTCCCCAACACGGTGC
>DASVEC010000212.1:0-2050 GCA_036380755.1 Iamia sp.
ATCGGGGGTCACGGTGCCGGTCTTGGGGTTGGGCATCAGACCGCGCGGGCCGAGCACACGAGCGATCCGGCCCACCTTGGCCATCTGGTCAGGCGTCGCGATCGCGGCGTCGAAGTCCAGGAACCCGCCCTGGATCTTCTCGATCAGGTCGTCGCTGCCCACCTCGTCGGCACCGGCGGCCAGAGCGGCCTCGGCCTTGTCACCCACGGCGAACACGATCACCTTGGCGGTCTTGCCGGTGCCGTGCGGCAGGTTGACGGTGCCGCGGACCATCTGGTCGGCCTTGCGGGGATCGACGCCAAGCCGGATCGCGACCTCGACGGTGGCGTCCTGCTTCTTCGACGACGCCAAGCTGGTCGAGAACTACGCGGCGGCGCTCGACGAGGTGCTGCGGGCCAAGCCGTCGTCGGCCAAGGGCCGGTACCTGAAGAAGGTCACCGTCTCCACCACGATGGGCCCGGGCATCCCGGTCGACCCGAACCGCACCCGCAACCTGCTGGTGGACGAGCCCACCGCCTGAGCGACGCACTCCCGAGGGCCCCGCAGCGACGTGCGCTGCGGGCCCTCGGGAGCTGCGACTCAGGCGGTGGGCTCGTCCACCAGCATGTTGCGCGTGCGGTTCGGGTCGACCGGGATGCCCGGGCCCATGGTGGTCGAGACGGTGACCTTCTTGAGGTACCGGCCCTTGGCCGAGGACGGCTTGGCGCGGAGCACCTCGTCGAGGGCTGCGGCGTAGTTCTCGACCAGCTTGGCCTCGTCGAAGGAGGTCTTGCCGATCACCAGGTGCAGGTTGGCCTGCTTGTCGACGCGGAAGTTGATCTTCCCGCCCTTGATGTCGTTGACGGCCTTGGTGACGTCGGGCGTCACGGTGCCGGTCTTCGGGTTCGGCATCAGGCCACGGGGGCCGAGGATGCGGGCGATCCGGCCGACCTTGGCCATCTGGTCCGGCGTCGCGATCGCGGCGTCGAAGTCGAGGAAGCCGCCCTGGATGCGCTCGATCAGGTCGTCCGAGCCGACGACGTCGGCGCCGGCGGCCTCGGCCTCGGCGGCCTTGTCACCGGTCGCGAACACGATGACGCGGGCGGTCTTGCCGGTGCCGTGGGGCAGGTTGACCGTGCCGCGGACCATCTGGTCGGCCTTGCGCGGGTCGACGCCCAGGCGCATGGCGACCTCGACGGTGGCGTCGTAGGCGGTCGTCGTCGTCTCCTTCGCCAGAGCGGCGGCCTGGAGCGGGCTGTAGAGCTTGTCGCGGTCGACCTTCTCGGCCGCTGCGCGGAACTTCTTGCCGTGCTTCGCCATGGGAATTCCTCTCCGAGGGCGGATCGCCCCGGTCATGTGGTGAACGGGCCTGGCGAGGCCCTCCCACGTGGTGCTGTGTGCGTCCTGGCTGACTAGCCGGTGACGGTGATGCCCATCGACCGGGCGGTGCCGGCGATGATCTTCTCGGCCTGGTCGAGGTCGTTGGCGTTGAGGTCGGCCATCTTGGTCTGGGCGATCTCGCGGACCTGGTCACGGGTGACCGTGGCGACCTTGGTCTTGTGCGGCTCGCCCGAGCCCTTCTCGACACCGGCGGCCTTGAGCAGCATGCGCGCGGCCGGCGGGGTCTTGGTGACGAACGTGAACGACCGGTCCTCGTAGACCGAGATCTCGACCGGGATCACGTTGCCGCGCTGCGACTCGGTCGCGGCGTTGTAGGCCTTGCAGAACTCCATGATGTTGACGCCGTGCTGGCCGAGCGCCGGACCGACGGGCGGGGCGGGGGTGGCCGCACCGGCGTTGATCTGGAGCTTGATGACCGCGGTCAACCGCTTCCTGGGGGGCATGACTTCCTTCTTCGTGACGGGATGGAACGGCCTCGTCGCAGGGGCCCGCCGCGAGCGTGCGAGCGGTGGGGAGCGACGGGGTCCTTCTTCAGATCTTCTGGACCTGGTTGAACGACAGCTCGACCGGCGTCTCGCGGCCGAAGATGGAGACGAGCACCTGGAGCTTCTGCTGCTCGGCGTTGATCTCGTTGATCGTGGCCGGGAGCGTCGCGAACGGGCCGTCCATG
>DASVEC010000213.1:0-7365 GCA_036380755.1 Iamia sp.
CGTCGTCCGACGAGCTCGTCGGCCAGGCCGGTCGCACCCGCAGGCCCGGTGGGGTCGGCGGGATGTCGGCCACGACGGCCTCGGTGAGATCGGCGACGAGCGTGGCGCCGGCGGCGGGCGGGGGTGCGGACCGGGCCCGGACGAGCCGGTGGGCCCACGTCGCCGCGTCATGGGCCACGACGGGGTGGACGTCGAAGCGGATCAGGCGCTGGGCCGTGGTGGCGACGTCCTCGCCCAGCTCGGCCAGACCGAGGGCCATGTGCCGGGCCCGCCGCTGCTGGGGGTCGAGCACGCCGGCGTCGCGTTCGGTGGCCCTCCACTCGTGGTGCCGGGCCCGGATGGCCGGTGGCAGCCGCTCGACCTGGTGGCGGGTGAGCGGGGGGAGGTGCCGCCGCACGGCCAGGTGGGCCTCGGGCGCGGCCCGGGCCAGGCCGAACTGGCAGCACCGGTGCAGGGCCCGGACCAGCGGGCTGTGCCGGCCCATCCCCACCCCCAGGCCGAGGGCGGCGGCGGTGACGTCGAGCTCGACCGTGGCGCCGTCGGGCTCGTCGGCCAGCCGGGCGTCGAGATGGCGGACCAGCCACGTGGTGCTGGGCCCGAGGATCGCCAACCAGAAGCGTTCGACGTAGGTCGACCCGGCGGGGTAGCCCAGCGCATCGATCACCGGGTCCTTCCACGGGACGACGGTGAGGGTCGGGACGGACAGGTCGGGCATCGGCATGGTCGCTCTCCCGGGGGAGGGGGTGGACGGGCGGGCGGGGAAGCGGCGCACACCGCAGCCGGTGCGTTTCATGTACTTTCGATCATTTTCAGTCTTCTGTCAAGCCCGGTAGGTTGGGGCCATGACGACCACCGAGGAGCGGGAGGGCCTGGAGCGGCGGGCCTGGCTGGACGGCACCGAGGTCGACCTCGACCTCGGCGTCGCCGAGGTGGCGCGCTGGGTCGCCGAGAGCACCCGGATCGTCGCTCTCACCGGTGCCGGCATCTCCACCGACAGCGGCATCGCCGACTTCCGGGGCAAGAACGGCGTCTGGACCCGCAACCCGGCCGCCGAGAAGGCGTCGACGCTCGACCACTACCTCTCGTCCACCGAGGTCCGGTCGGCCGCCTGGCAGATGCGTCTCGCCAGCCCGGCCTGGGCCGCCGAGCCCAACGCCGGCCACCGGGCGCTGGTCGCGCTCGAGCGCCAGGGCCGCCTCCGCGCCATCGTCACCCAGAACACCGACGGCCTCCAGCAGATCGCCGGGAGCGCACCGGAGAAGGTCGTCGAGATGCACGGCACCATGCGCCGCGTCCACTGCATCGACTGCGGCGACGAGGCCGACATGCGCCGGGCCCTCGACCGGGTCGAGGCGGGCGAGGCCGATCCGCCCTGCCGCACCTGCGGCGGCATCCTCAAGTCGAGCACCGTGCTGTTCGGCGAGGGACTCGACCCGGACGACATCGACGCCGCCGAGGCCGCCGCCCGCGACTGCGACCTCCTCCTCGCCATCGGCTCGACCCTCGCCGTCTACCCGGTCGCCCTGCTGCCCACGATCGCGGCCCGCGGCGGGGCCCGGCTGGTGATCGTCAACGGCCGGCCCACCGAGCAGGACGACCTGGCCGACGCCGTCCTCCGCGGCTCGATCTCCTCGATCCTGACGGCCCTGGTGCCCCGGGAAGAGGCTGGCTAGGGCGATTGTTGAGCGACTCGGTAGGCTTTTCGGGCCGCCGAGGACGAAGACGAAGAGGAACAGACATGCCGACTTTCCGGGAGATCCTGGCCCAGGCCAAGACCGAGGTCCGCGAGGTCACCACGGCCGAGGCCGACGAGCTGCGCCAGGAGCCCGGCGCCGTCGTGCTCGACGTCCGGGAGGCCGACGAGTTCGAGCAGGGCGCCATCCCGGGTGCCGTGTTCATCCCCCGGGGCACCCTCGAGACCAGCATCGAGGGCCGGGTCCCGGACAAGGACACGCCGCTGATCATCCACTGCGCCAGCGGCATCCGCTCGGTGCTGGCGGCCAAGAGCCTCAACGAGCTCGGCTACACCAACACCGTCTCGGTCAAGGGCGGCTTCAACCAGTGGAAGGACGAGGGGCGCGACTGGTCGATGCCGCAGACCCTCACCCCCGAGCAGCGCAACCGCTACAAGCGCCACCTCCTCCTGCCCGAGGTCGGCGACGAGGGCCAGCAGCGGCTGCTCGACGCCAAGGTGCTGCTCCTCGGGGCCGGCGGCCTGGGCTCGCCCGCCGCCCTCTACCTCGCCGCCGCCGGCGTGGGCACCCTCGGCATCATCGACATGGACGTCGTCGACGACTCCAACCTGCAGCGCCAGATCCTCCACAACGTCGAGCGCATCGGCGACCGCAAGGTCGACTCGGCCAAGAAGACGCTCACCCTCCTCAACCCCGACGTCGACGTCGTCACCTACGACCAGCGCCTCGGCGAGGACAACATCATGCAGGTGCTGGCCGGCCCCGACGGCAAGGGCTGGGACGCCATCGTCGACGGCACCGACAACTTCCCGACCCGCTACCTGGTCAACGACGCCTCGGTGAAGCTGGGCATCCCCGTCGTCCACGGCTCGATCTTCCGGTTCGAGGGCATGGTCACGGTGTTCGATCCCCAGCAGGGTCCGACCTACCGCGACATGGTCCCCGAGCCGCCGCCCGCCGACATGGCCCCGTCGTGCGCCGAGGCCGGCGTGCTCGGCGTGCTCCCCGGCATCGTCGGGTCGCTCCAGGCGCTCGAGACGATCAAGCTGATCCTCGACCTGGGCGACTCGCTCCGGGGCCGGCTCCTCGCCTACGACGCCCTCGAGGTGTCGTTCCGCGAGTACAAGGTGCAGGTCGACCCGACCAACGAGATCACCTGGGCCAACCGCGACCGCATCCAGGTCGCCGAGGTCGAGGGCCTCTGCGCTCCGCTCCCCTTGGCTCCTCCGCCGGCCTGACCGCCCCCTAGATTCGTCTGGATGGCTCCGGACGCGCGGCACCCCGACGCGTCCGAGGTGCCCGAGGTCGGGCCCGATCACCACGTCGCCGCCGTCGAGGGCCCGTCGGGCGGGCGGCGGAAGCTGGTCACCCGGCTCTCGACGCTGCTGGGGCTGATCGTCGGGGCGGTCACGTGCGCCTTCGTCGTCAACGAGCTGGCGTCGGAGTGGAGCCGGGTGCGGGAGGCGATCAGCGATGCCTCGCCGGTGTGGATCCTGGTCGGGTTCGCCGGCTGCGCCCTGGGCATGACCAGCATCGGCTGGGCCTGGGCCGATGTCCTCGCCCTCCTCGGCGCACCGGTGGCGCGGGGCCGGGTCCTGGCCTGGTACTTCGTCGGCGAGCTGGGCAAGTACCTGCCCGGCGGGGTGTGGCCGGTGCTCGGGCGGGGCGAGCTGGCCCGGCGGGGCGGCGTGGCCGGGCCCCGCGCCTACGCCAGCGTGGCCCTCTCGCTCGTGACCCTCTACCTGGCGGCGATGCTCGTCGCCGTCGGCCTGCTGCCCTTCGCCCTGGGCGACGACGGCCCGGGGGCGACGGCCCTCCTGCTGCTGCTCCTGCCCCTCGGCCTCGGCGCTCTGCACCCCAAGGTGCTCGGACCGGTGCTCGACCTCGTCCGCCGGATCACCAAGCGGCCGTTGGCCATCGACGTGCCGCCGTGGCAGGGCTCGGTCGCCACCGTGCTCCGCTACGTCCCGACCTGGCTGCTCAACGCGGCCGGGACGATGGCGGTCGCCCACGCCGTGGCCCCCGACGAGGACGGCCTGGCCCGGATCGCCTTCGCCGCCACCCTCAGCTGGATCGCCGGCTTCCTCGCCATCGCCGTCCCCGCCGGGGCCGGGGTGCGCGAGGCGGTCTTCATCGCGGCCAGCGGGCTGCCGTCGGGCCTGGGCGCGACGGTGGCGGTGGCCACCCGGGTGCTGTTCATCCTCGTCGACCTCGGCGGCGCCGCCATCTCGGCCCCGTTCGTGCGGCGGGGCGCCCCGGTCGACGCCATCGACGCCGAACCCGAGGTGATCGAGCCCGAGGTGGCCCCCCGGTAGGGTGCGGCCATGGCGAGCCCCGTCCGGCTGCGGGCCCTCGGCGTGGGCGAGACCCTCGATGCCGGGCTGAAGCTGTTCCGGACCCGCCCCCGGGACATGGTGCTGGCCACCCTCCTCCCGACCATCCCGGCCGTCATCCTCCTGGTCCTCGTCCAGATCTCGACCGGGAGCCCGGACTCGATCCTCACCACCGACGAGGCCACCGGCGTGGAGACGATCGACGGCTCGGCGTTCGCCCTCTTCGTCGGCGGCACCCTCGTGAGCACCCTCGTCCTCCTAGTGGCGAGCAACCTGGCCCTGGCCGGCACGATGCGGGTGTCGATCGGTGTGTACCTCGGCGAGGAGATCAGCTGGCGCGACTCGCTCCGCTTCGCCCTGTCGCGGTGGACGCGCCTCACCGCCCTGGTGCTGGTCTCCCTGGTGGCGACGCTGCTGGCGATGGCCGCGTGCGTCCTGCCCTACTTCTGGCTGAGCGGGATCTGGGCCGTCGCCGTGCCCGCCCTCCTGGTCGAGGACACCGGGCCGCTGCGGTCGCTCGGGCGCTCGAAGGAGCTGGTCCGCGGTCGGTTCTGGCCGGTGCTCGGCACCGTGCTCCTCGCCGGGCTCCTGGCGTCGGTGCTCCAGGGGATCCTCGTCGCCCCCGTGATCGTGCTGCAGCTGGTCGAGGCCAGCTTCCTCCTGACCTCGATCCTGACGGGGGTCGCCCAGCTGGTCGGATCGGCCCTGACCCTGCCGTTCACCGCCGCCGTCACCGCGGTCATCTACTTCGACCTGCGGGTGCGCAAGGAGGGCTACGACCTGGAGCTGCTGGCCCGGGGCGTCGGGGTCGACCCGCCCCCACCGGACCCATCGGCCCCGGTGGCTCCCACCGGGCCCACCGGGCCCGTCGCCCCGGTCGGCGGGTGGGGCGCGCCGGCTCCGCCGCCCGGTGGCTGGGGTGGCCCGGCGGCTCCCACCGGTGGCTGAGGTCGACCCGGGCGAGGCCCGCGAGCAGGCCCGCCGGGTGCTGGAGGACGATCGCTACCAGCCCCGCGACGTCCCCCGGCCGCTCCGGGGCGTGCTCCGCTGGATCGGGGAGCGGGTCGGCGACGTCGTCCGTCCCCTGGTGGATCTGGTGTCCACCCCGGCCGGGCTGATCATCGCCCTGGTGGCCGTCGCGGCCGTGACCACGGCTCTCGTGGTGGCGCTCGTCCGCCGTCGCAACCGGGTCGCCCGGAGCGAGGACGGCGCCCGTCGTCGGGCCCGCGAGATCGACCCGGCCACCCTCGATCGGGAGGCAGACCGGGCGGAGGCCGAGGGCGACCTGGCCGGCGCCGTGCGGCTGCGGTTCCGGGCCGGCGTGGTGCGCCTCGAGCAGGCCGGTGCGATCCCGGCCCGCGCCGATGCCACCACGGCCCGGCTCGTCGGGCGGGTCGGCGTGCCCGCCTTCGGCCCGCTGGCCCGATCGTTCGACGAGGTCGCCTACGGGGGACGCCCGGCCACGCCGGACGACGTCGCCGCCGCCCGGCGCGACTGGCCCGGCGTCGTGGCCGCGGCGCGGGGGACGAGCTCGTGACCGCGCTCTCCTGGTGGTCGCGGGTCGGGCCGGTGAAGCGGGTCGTCGCCGTGCTGCTCGCGCTGGTCATCGGGATCAACGTGGCGCTGGCCGCGCTCGACTCGGTGGTGGGCAGCGACCCCGGCGGCCCGACCGGCTCGTCCTTCGCCACCGGTGACGACGGGGTGGCGGCTTGGGCCGACCTGCTGCGGGGCCGCGGCGTCGAGGTCGAGTCCCTCCGCCGGCCGGTGGGCGAGGCCGACCTCCCCGCCGGTGGCACCGTGGTGCTGGTCGATCCGTCCGACGGCCCCACGCCCGAGTCGGTGGCCGCGCTGGCCGGTCACCTCGCCGCCGGCGGCCGGGTCGTGACCGTGGGCGAGGCGGGGGCGGCCTATGCCGGCGCCCTGCTCGGCGCCGACCTGGGCTGGTCCGACGAGGGCGAGTCCCGCCCGGCGGCGACGGGCCCGCTGCGGGCCGGGCTGGACGATCTGCGGGGCGCCCGTCGCGGGTCGTTCTCGGCGTCGGGCCCGACGACGGTCGAGGCCGGCCCGGCCGAGGCCCCCGTGATCGTCTCGGCCGGCGGGCTGGTGGTGGTCGCCGATCCCACGCTCGTCGACAACGCCCATCTCGCCGAGGGCGACGACGCCGGGCTGGCCGTCGTCCTGGCCGGCGCCGGGCCGGTGGCCTTCGCCGAGGCCGAGCACGGCTACGGCGCCGCTCGGGGGCTCGACGCCGTCCCCGGCCGCTGGAAGGCCGCCGCCCTCGGCCTCGTGCTCGCGACCCTCCTCGGCTTCTGGTCGGTCGGCCAGCGGCTCGGCCCGGCCGAGATCGCCGATCGTCCGCTGCCCCCGCCCCGCCGGGCCTACGTCGACGCCCTGGCCGCCGGCCTGGCCCGCACCCCCGCCCCCCCGACCCGCCCCCCGAACCGCTCCCCGGAGGACACCCGTGACCGATCCGACGCTCCCGCCCGCTGACGACGGGGTGGTGGCCGACACCCGCGCCCGGTTGGGTCGCGCCGTGGCGCCGGTGGTGGTGGGCGCCGACCACGTCCTCGACGCCCTGGTGATCGCCCTCGCCGTCGGTGGCCACGTGCTGTTGGAGGGCGTGCCGGGCACGGCCAAGACGCTGGTGGCCGACGCCTCCGCCCGCGCCCTCGGCGCCCGCTTCCGCCGGGTCCAGTTCACGCCCGACATGCTCCCGTCGGACCTCACCGGCACCATGACCATGCGCGACGGCGAGCTGGCCTTCCGCCCCGGCCCGGTGTTCACCAACGTGCTGCTGGCCGACGAGATCAACCGCACGCCGCCCAAGACGCAGTCGGCGCTGCTGGAGGCCATGGGGGAGGGGCAGGTCACGGTCGACGGCACGTCGCGCCGCCTCGCCGAGCCGTTCCTCGTCGTCGCCACCCAGAACCCCATCGAGTACGAGGGCACCTACCCGCTGCCCGAGGCCCAGCTCGACCGCTTCCTCGTGAAGGTCGAGGTCGGCTACCCGGACGAGGACGTCGAGCGGTCGATGCTCGACCTGCGCCGGACCGGCCTGGCCCCGACCGCCCTGACCGAGGTGCGCCCGATCGTCACCGCCGACGCCGGGGGATCGACGTCGGAGGCCGTGGCCGAGCTCACCGCCGCCCTGCGGGCCGAGGTCGACGCCACCACCGTCACGCCCGAGGTCGCCGACTACCTGCTGGCCGTCGTCCGCACGACCCGCAGCCTCCCGGCCGTCGAGGTGGGCGCCAGCCCGCGGGCCGCAGTGCACCTGCTGGCCGCCTCCCGGGCCGCCGCCCGCCTGGCCGGCCGGGCCTACGTGTGCCCCGACGACG
>DASVEC010000214.1:0-15350 GCA_036380755.1 Iamia sp.
GGGGCGTACTCGGACAGCTCGGTGAGCGAGACGTACGAGTCGACCAGCACCAGCCCGGCCCCGGCCATCTCGGTCTGGAGCCGCCGCAGGCGCCACAGGTCGAGGCCCAGCGCCATGGTGGCGATGTCGGCCTTGTGGCCCAGCATCGCCACCGACACGACCTGGAGGTCGTCGGCCACGGCGTCCTTCACCGCCAGGCGCACGGCGTCGACGTCGACGGGCGGGGCGTCGGGGGCGGGCACCTTCCAGAACAGGTGCAGCACCCCCTGACCGGTGGCGGGCGTCAGGGGGTCGGCCATCACCCCACGCTATCGACGCGATCGTGGGTAAGAAGGGCCGGACATGCAGATCGTCCTCACCGACCGCGGTCGCACCCACGAGCTCGACGTCGTCGTCCACGACCCCGACGCGACCGTCGCCGACCTCGTGGCCGCCCTCACCGGCGGCCGGACCGACGTGGTGCTGGAGGCCGAGGGTGCACTGGTCCCCGTCGAGCGCCGGCTGGACCGGGCCGGCATCCGCAGCGGCGCCGCCGTCCGCCTCGTCCCCGCCCCCTCGCCCTCCATCGAACTCGGGGGAGTAGACGCCCAGGATTGGGCGTCTACTCCCCCGAGTTCGGACAGGGACGGAGGCCAGGGGCTGGAGGTGGCGGTGGTCGGGGGGCTCGACGCCGGGTCGCGGGCCCGGATCGGGCCGGGGACGTGGGAGCTGGGGCGGGAGACGGCGACCCTGGCCATCGCCCACGACACCGTGTCGGCCCACCACGCCACCCTGCGGGTCGACGACGACGGCGCGGCCACGCTCGTCGACGAGGGCTCGCTCAACGGCACGTGGGTCGCGGGCGAGCACGCCGAGCGGCCCACGCCGCTGGGCCCCGGCCAGGTCGCCCGGGTCGGGGCCGTCCAGGTCTCCGTCCGCCCGCCGATCGACGACGACCGGCCCGCCGGTCTCACGACCGGTCCCGGCCGCGGTGGCCCGACGGTGCCGTTCAACCGCCCGCCCCGCCCCGCGCCCCCCGAGCCCCCGGACCCGATCGACACCCCGGAGCCGGTCAAGGAGAGCTCGGGCACCTCGGCCGTCGGCGTGATGTCGATCGTCGCCCCCATCCTCTTCGGCGGGGTGATGGTCCTCGTCACCAAGCAGCTGATGTTCGCCCTGTTCCTGCTGCTGAGCCCGGTGATGGTCATCGGCAACGCCGTCGACTCGAAGCGCCGGGGCAAGAAGGGCCGGCGCAAGGACGAGGCCCGCTTCCGGCGCGAGCTGGCCGAGCTCGCCACCACGCTCGACGCCCTGGCCCAGGACGAGCGGGCCCGGCTGGAGGACGAGATCCCCGATCCGGCCGAGCTGCTGCGCCGGGTCGAGGAGCCGAGCGTGCGGCTGTGGGAGCGCCGCCCCGGCCACCCGGACTGGCTGCACCTGCGGGCCGGCATCGGCCCCGAGGCGTGGACGCCGCCGGTGCACGGCGATCGCCGCAACCAGCCCGACGAGGTGCGGGAGGCGGTCCGCGCCGCCAGCCGCATCGCCGACACGCCGGTGCTGGTCGACCTGGCCGGTGGCGGCGTCGTCGGCGTGGTCGGGCCCCGGGACGCCGTGCTGGCGGTCGGGCGCAGCCTCGTCGCCCAGGCCACCGTCCTCCACGGCCCGGCCGACCTCCCCGCCCTCGTGCTCAGCGCGCCCGACCGGGCCGCCGACTGGGACTGGGCCAAGTGGCTGCCCCACACCCTCGACCCGGGCGGGTCCGGCCGCCGTCTCATCACCGGCGATCCCGACGCCGCCGAGGCTGTCTGCAAGGCGATGCTCGAGGCGGCCGAGGCCCGCCGGTCCGAGGCCCGCCAGGATCTGGCGGTCGACCAGGGCGGCCCGACGACGCTGGTGGTGGTCGACGACGAGGCCCTGATCGAGGGTCGCCGGGCGCCCGTCCGCAGCGTGCTGCGGGGCGGCGCCGGCCCCGTCGCCGGCATCGTGCTGGCGGCCACCGAGGACCAGCTCCCCGCCACCTGCACCACCGTCGTCGAGGTGGCCGACGCCGACGGCACCGCCCGGGTCCACCACGTGCGCAGCGGGATCCGGGTCGACGACGTGCTGGCCTGCGGCGTCTCCGAGGCCACGGCCCGGCGCACCGCCCGTGGCCTGGCCCGCTTCGACGACCCCGAGCTCGACGTGGCCGGCGCCAGCCTGCCGCCGATCGTCGCCCTCCTCCCGCTGCTGGCCCTCGACCCGCCGACGCCCGAGGACATCGCCAAGCGCTGGACCGCCGGCGGGCGCGACCCCGACCTCGTCGGCCCCATCGGGGTCTCGGAGGACGGCGTCCTCAGCCTCGACCTCGTGCGCGACGGCCCCCATGGTCTGGTGGCCGGCACCACGGGCGCAGGCAAGTCCGAGCTGCTGCGCTCGCTGGTGGCGGGGCTGGCCGCCGGCTCGTCCCCCGACCACTGCACCTTCGTCCTCGTCGACTTCAAGGGCGGCAGCGCCTTCGACCGATGCGCCCGCCTGCCCCACACCGTCGGCCTGGTCACCGACCTCGACGCCCACCTCGCCGAGCGGGCCCTGCGCTGCCTCGAGGCCGAGCTGCGCTACCGCGAGCGGGTGCTGCGCGACCACGCCGCCCCCGACCTGCCCGCCTACCGCCGCCTCCCCGGGCGGGACGACGACCGCCCGACGCTGCCCCGCCTGGTGGTGGTCATCGACGAGTTCGCCACCCTCAAGGCCGAGCTGCCCGACTTCGTCGACTCGCTCGTCGGCGTGGCCCAGCGGGGCCGCAGCCTCGGGGTCCACATGGTGCTGGCCACGCAGCGTCCGAGCGGAGCGGTGAGCGACAACATCAAGGCCAACACCAACCTCCGCATCGCCCTGCGGGTCCAGGACGCGGGCGACTCGAAGGACGTCATCGACGTGGCCGACGCCGCCCGCATCGGGCGGAGCCAACCCGGCCGGGCCCTCGCCCGCTTCGGGCCCGGCGAGGTCATCCCGGTCCAGACCGCGCTCAGCACCGGCGTGTCCCGCGGCAGCCACGGCGCCGTCGAGATCCGGCCCTTCCGGGCGACGGGGGGTGGCGCCGGCGGGCCGGCCGGCGGTGGTCCCGGCGTCGAGCGCACCGAGGGGCCCACCGACCTGGCGCTGCTCGTCGACGCCTGCATCGCCGCTCACGACCGCTCGGGCCGGCCCGCCCCGCGGCGCCCCTGGCCCGACCCGCTTCCCGACGACCTCGACGTGGCCGCGCTGGGCGCGTCCTCGTCGTCGATGGCCACACCCGGCGCCGAGGTCACCATCGCCCTGGCCGACACGCCCGACGACCAGACCCAGGTGCCCGTGGGTTGGACCCCCGACGACGGCAACCTGCTGCTCGTCGGCCTGCCCGGCTCGGGCACCACCACGACGCTGCTGACCGTGGCCCTCACCGCCGCCGCGGCGACCGGCCCCGACGACCTCCACGTCTACGCCCTCGACTACGGCACCGGCGAGCTCGAGGTGCTGGCCGGCCTGCCCCACACCGGCGCCGTCGTGCCGGCCAACGACCGCGAGCGGCAGGCTCGCCTCGTCAGCTGGCTGCGGGCCGAGGCCGAGCGCCGACGGGGGCTGCGCTCGCCCCGCACCACCGAGCCGCGGATCCTCGTCCTGCTCGACGGCGTGGCGCCCTTCCGAGCCGAGTGGGACGAGGCCATCAGCCCGGTGCTCGAGGGCTTCTCGCGGGTGTTCGGCGAAGGGCCGGAGCTGGGCATCCACATGGCCGTCACCGCCGACCGGGGGGCGGCGCTGCCCGGTCCGCTGCGGTCGCTGGTGCGCCAGCAGCTCCTCTTCAAGCTGGGCGACGACCTCGACTACAGCCAGGGCGGGTTCCGGGCCGCCGAGCTGCCCGCCTTCGTGCCCGGGCGGGCCGTCGACGTCGAGCGCCACCTCGAGGTGCAGGTGGCCCGGCCGGCCGCCGGGATCGAAGCGTCGGTCGCCGCCCTGGCGGCGCGGACGGCCGCCCCGACGCGGGTCCCCACCGCCATCGGCTCCCTCCCCCGCGAGGTCGCGGTCGACAGCCTGGGCGACCACGTCGACCTCGACGGCTCGCCCCGCCGCCTCCCCATCGGGGTCAGCGAGCGCACGCTCTCGGCCGCCGGTCTCGTGCTCTACGAGGGCGAGCACGGGCTGGTGGCCGGTCCGGCTCGCTCGGGACGCACCACCACCCTGGCGGTGGCCGGCGTCGGGGCCCGCCGGGCCGGTTGGCGCACCGTCGTGGTGGCGGGGCGCCGGTCGCCGCTCGGGCGCGACGGCAGCCTCGGGCCGGTGGTCGGACCCGACGCCCTGGCCGACGACCTGGCGCCCGCCCTCGACGGCCCGGGCGACGGCAGCCCGGTGCTGCTGCTGGTCGACGATGTCGAAGCCGTCGATCCCGACGGCAAGGTCATGCCCGAGGTGCTGGGCCGGCCCGACGTCGTCGTGCTGTGCGCCGGGCGGGCCGACACCCTGCGGGGCCTCTACTCGCACTGGACCCGCACCGTCCGCCAGAGCCGGTCCGGCCTCCTCCTCCAGCCCGACATCGACCTCGACGGCGACCTGCTGGCGGTCCGGCTCCCCCGTCGCACCACCACCGCCATCGGCCCGGGCCGGGGCTACCTCTGCAGCGGCGGCGAGGTCGACCTCGTCCAGGTGGCCCAGGTGTGAGGGAGGGATACCCGGAACATCAGGAGGGTCGGAGGTTTCACGAGATGCATGAAGGGTATCGAAACGTCACTGCCCGGCATCCCCGCCGGACCTGACACCCGGAACCAACGGAGACTGCACGATGAGTGGAAGAGTCCTCACCACCCCCGAGGCCGAGACGGCGTCCAACCGCATGGGCACGATCATCACGGGGAGCCTGGCCGACACGCTGCGCGACCTGATCGCCCAGGGCGACACCCTGTCCGAGGCCAACGTCTGGGACGGCCGCCACGCCGGCACCTTCCGGAGCGGCTGGCCCAACACCCGCACCCAGCTCAACGAGGCGCTGGAGCAGCTGGGCCAGCTCCGCACCGCCGTCGAGCGGGTCCGCACCGACATCGTCGCCGCCGGCGGCGGAGGCTGACCCCCGGCGAGCAGGCCCCACACCCTCAGGGACCAGGCGACGAGGCCCCGGCTCCGGCCGGGGCCTCGTCGCGCCTCCCGGTACCCTCGTGGCGTGGGTCGCCGCATCGTCGTGTCCGGGAACTGCCAGATCGGAGCGCTGGCGGCGACCTTGGCCGCCCTGCTCCCCGACGACGTGGTCGAGCCCGTCGCCTACTTCCCCGAGGACCCGGCGTCGGAGATCCTCAACCGGGAGGCGCTGCAGGGCGCGGACGTGTGGGTCAACAACATCTCCCGACCCCTCCACGACCAGATCATCGGCGACGGCGATCGCCCCGGGACGATCCTCTACGTCCCCAACGTGCGGTTCTTCGGGTTCCACCCCGACATCCTCCACGTGTCCTTCACCGACGGCGGGATCCTCCAGACGGGGGCCGCCGGGCCCTACAACTCGGCCATCGTCCTCGCCGGCTGGAAGCTGGGCCTCGACGAGGACCAGATCGTCGCCCGCTTCACCCGCGAGACCTGCGCCGCCCTGGGCTACAGCAGCTTCTGGGGCCACGCCCTCGTCGAGCTCAAGCGCCGGGTCGACCTGAGCGACTTCGACTGGGGCGAGGTCTACCTCCCGCTCGCCCGCGGCACGGCCTTCATGCTGACCGACAACCACCCCCGCCTCGACGTGATGGTGCACCTGGCCCGCCTGGCCGGGGCCCGGCTCGGCGCCGATCCCGAGGCCGTGGCCTTCCCGTGGGAGCAGGTGATCCCCGACGGCCTGCTGGCCACGTCGGAGGTCTGGCCCGTCTACCCCGGGGTGGCCGAGCCGCTGGGGCTGCGGGGTGGCCACGTCTGGCGCACCGGCAGCGGCGAGCTGCTCGACCTGCGGGCGTTCGTGCGCCGCTCGCTCGAGACCTACGCCATCGTCGACCCGGCCACGCTGGTGGCCCCCGAGCTCGACGACCCCAGGATGCTCGACGTGCTGCGGGCCGAGCCGGGCTCGCGCCCGGTGGCCGTCGGCGCCGACGTGCCGCCCTCGCCGGCGGCCCGCACCTGGGGGCCGGCCGACGACCGCCCGCACCCCTACAAGGGCCTGCCCGACCACCAGTTCTGGAACCGGGGCGTGGCCTACGCCCCCCCGGCCGGCGTCGACCCCGTGGTGCGGGGGGCGTACCGGCTGACCCCGGAGCACAAGGTCGCCACCATGGGCAGCTGCTTCGCCCAGAACCTGTCCCGTCACCTCCAGCGCTCGGGGCTCACCTACTTCGTGGCCGAGACGGCGCCCGCCGACCTGCCTCCCGAGGACGCCGCCGCCCGCCAGTACGGCGTGTACTCGGCCCGCTACGGCAACGTCTACACCGTCGCCCAGGCGGTGCAGCTGTTCCACCGGGCGTACGGCTCGCTCGACCCGGCCGAGCGGCCCTGGGTCCGCCCCGACGGCCGGCTGGTCGACCCCTTCCGCCCGCTGATCGAGCCGGACGGCTTCGCCGACGAGGCCTCGCTGCTGGCCGCCCGGGCCGCGCACCTGGCCGCCACCCGCCGGGTGTTCGAGGAGGCCGACGTCCTCGTCTTCACCATGGGCCTCACCGAGGCGTGGCGCTCGCAGGTCGACGGCGTGGTGGTGCCCGCCGCCCCCGGCTCGGCCGGCACGCCGACGGGCGACGCCACCTACGAGTTCGTGAACTACGGCGTCGAGGAGGTGCGCTCCGGCCTCACCGAGCTGTGCGAGCTGGTCCGCTCGGTGAACCCGGGCGTGCGCATCCTGCTCACCGTCTCGCCGGTGCCGCTCATCGCCACCTTCGAGGACCGCCACGTCCTGGTGTCCACCGTGGCCTCGAAGTCGATCCTGCGGGTGGCGGCCGACGAGGTCTCCGCCGCCCTGCCGTACGTCGACTACTTCCCGTCCTACGAGCTGATCAGCAGCGCCACCTCGGACCGGGACTACTTCGCCCCCGACCGCCGCGAGGTCAGCGAGCTGGGCGTGGCCCACGTGATGCGGACCTTCAGCGCCCACTACATCGCCGGCACCGACACCGACGCCCCGGCCGCCGTCCCCCTCGCCGCCGCCACCCAGTCCCAGGACGTGATCTGCGACGAAGAGGTCATCGTCGGCGCCCTCGAGGCCAGTCGCTGAACCACTGACGCGGGCGGCCCGCAACCCGGCCTTCACTGTCACACCTCGAGTGCATGATCAGAGGATGTTGGCGCTGGACACCTCTGCACAGGTCGATGCCTGGGATCGGCAGCGCAGTAGCGTGACCAGCATGGGCACGGTGACGACGCTAGAGCGGCCGATGTACGGCCTCGGTCAGGCGGCATCGCTCCTTGGTCTCCGCTCGGATCGAGTACGGGCGTGGCTCGACGGCTACTCCCGCAAGGGAGTCTGGTACGACCCCGTCATCCGCCCTGAGCACACCGGCGAGGACATCGTCACCTGGGGCGAGTTCATCGAGCTCGGGTACCTGCGCGAGTACCGCCACGCCGGCGTGTCGCTGCAGTCGATGCGTCCTGTGATCGCAAGCCTGCGCGACGAGAACCAGACGCTGTACCCCTTGGCGTCCGCGGATCTCTACGTCCGCGGACGCGAGCTCGTGGCGCGACTGCAGGATGAGCTCGACCTCCCGGCACAGCTCTTCATGGTGGTTCGGACCGGCGAGCTCGGCTTCGAGCTCGCCCCGAACGCGGCGGCCTTCTTCCGCAAGGTCGAGTTCTCCGACCACGGGGCCGCCGCAAGGTGGCGTCCCGCCGGACCTCAGTCACCTGTCGCCGTCGAACCCGACGTCTCCTTCGGAATGCCCTCTGTCAGGGGCACATCGACGGAGCGACTGTTCGAACTGTGGTCCGCCGAAGGTGGCGACGACGCCTCCGCCCGGTGGCTGGCTCAGGTCTACGAGCTCGAACCTTCTGCAGTCGATGCTGCCATCGCGTTCGAGGAGCATCAGCGGAGCCTCGCGGCCTGAATCCGATGGGAGAGGCGAGCGCTCCAGCGATCAGCGGGGCTCGCTTCTTCGTCGACGCCAACGACCTCGCCATGGCGAAGGGACCGCAATGCTCCGGAGAGACGTCGTATACCCGGGCCACGAGACCTTGCCGGACGTTCACCAGGAGACGCCCGACTCGGTATGGATCCCGATCGTCGGCCGGGCTGGCCTGATCGTCCTCACCCGTGACAAGAAGATCCGTCGTCGTCCGGTCGAGCTTCAGAGCTGGAAGGAAGGCGGCCTACGAGGCTTCGTGTTGACCGCTGCAGGTCAGCTGGGCACGTGGGACTCCGTCCGACACCTGGCGCGGTGGTGGGACGAAGTTGAGACGATCATCACTGAACGCCCGGCTGGCCCGTGGATGTACTCGGTCGTCGGCGGCAGGGCACCCAGGGAGCTCTCGCTCGATCAACCGGCCTCCTGACGCGGTGGAGGCCGGGCCCTTGCGGACCCGGCCTCCGGTGCAGATCAGATCGGGCCGAGGCCCGAGGGATCAGAAGTCGTCCATGCCTCCGGGCATGCCGCCACCGGCGGCACCGTTCTCCTCGGGCTTGTCGACGATGACCGCCTCGGTGGTGAGGAAGAGGGCCGCGATCGACGCCGCGTTCTGCAGCGCCGAGCGGGTGACCTTGGCCGCGTCGGGGACCTTGGTGGTCAGGTCCTCGTAGGTGTCGGTGCCGGCGTTGTAGCCGTGACCACCCTCGAGATCCTTGACCTTCTCGACCACGACGCCGCCCTCGAGGCCGGCGTTGATGGCGATCTGCTTGAGGGGCTCCTCGACCGACTTGGCCACGATGCGGGCACCGGTGGCCTCGTCGCCGTCGAGCTTCTCGGCCACGTCGAGGATGGCGGACTGGGTGCGGAGCAGAGCCACGCCACCGCCGGGCACCACGCCCTCCTCGACCGCCGCCTTCGCCGTCGAGACGGCGTCCTCGATGCGGTGCTTCTTCTCCTTGAGCTCCACCTCGGTGGCGGCGCCGACCTTGAGGACGGCCACGCCACCGGACAGCTTGGCCAGGCGCTCCTGGAGCTTCTCCCGGTCGTAGTCCGAGTCGGTGTTGTCGATCTCGGCCTTGATCTGGGCGATGCGGCCCTTGATGTCGCCGTCGTCGCCGCCGCCCTCGACGATGGTGGTCTCGTCCTTGGTGACGATGATCTTCTTGGCCGTGCCGAGCAGGTCGAGGGTGGTGTTCTCGAGCTTGAGGCCGATGTCCTCGCTGATGACCTGGCCACCGGTGAGGATGGCCATGTCGGCCAGCATGGCCTTGCGGCGCTCGCCGAAGCCGGGGGCCTTGATGGCGACCGACTTGAACGTGCCCCGGATCTTGTTGACCACGAGGGTGGCCAGGGCCTCGCCCTCGATGTCCTCGGCGATGATGGCCAGCGGGCGACCGCCCTGCATGACCTTCTCGAGGACGGGGACGAGGTCGCGGACGGAGGTGATCTTGCCGCTGACGAACAGCACCACGGCGTCGTCGAGCACCGCCTCCATGCGGTCGGTGTCGGTGACGAAGTAGGGCGAGATGTAGCCCTTGTCGAAGCGCATGCCCTCGACCAGGTCCATCTCGAGGCCGAAGGTGTTCGACTCCTCGACGGTGATGACGCCGTCCTTGCCCACCTTGTCGAGCGCCTCGGCGATGAAGCCGCCGATCTCGGGATCGTTGTTGGCCGAGATGGAGGCGACGGACGCGATGTCGTCCTTGGAGTCGATCTCCCGGGCGCTGGCGCTCAGGGCGGCGACGGCGGCCTCGACGGCGGCCTCGATGCCCCGCTTGAGCGACATCGGGTTGGCGCCGGCGGCCACGTTGCGGAGGCCCTCGCGGACCAGGGCCCGGGCCAGCACGGTGGCGGTGGTCGTGCCGTCACCGGCGACGTCGTCGGTCTTCTTGGCGACCTCCTTGACCAGCTCGGCGCCGATGCGCTCGTAGGGGTCCTCGAGATCGATCTCCTTGGCGACGCTGACGCCGTCCTTGGTGATGGTGGGGGCGCCCCACTTCTTCTCCAGGACGACGTTGCGGCCCTTGGGGCCGAGGGTGACGCTGACAGCGTCGGCGAGCTGGTTCATGCCCGCCTCGAGCGCGCGACGAGCGGTCTCGTCGAAGGCGATGATCTTGGCCATCCCCTGGTCTCCTTCGTTGGTGACTGAACTTGGCACTCTCACGAGGAGAGTGCCAACAGCCAACCACCTCAGGCCGCCGTTAGCAACCGCAGGCCGAGACTGCTAACGGCGAAGCGGTGGTGAAGGGCGTTCCAGGGTGGTCCTGGGGTCGTCCCAGGTGGGGTTGCGACGGTGCGCTCACCGGCTCAACGAGGAGCCGGTCGACCAAAGGAAGCCCACCGTGAACACCACCCGCTCCACCCGCCCCCGCCGTCTCACCGCGGTCGGACTCGGCCTCGGCCTGGCCCTCCTGGCCGCGCTGGCCCCGACCGCCCCCGCCGGCGCCGTCACCGACCGGGAGCCCATCACCGGCCTGGCCTCGGTCGACCGCACCGGCGGCGCGGCCGACGACGTGGCGCTCAACCCGAGCGTCTCCGACGACGGCCGCTTCATCGCCTTCGAGTCCCGGGCCGACGACATCGTCGGCGGTGACACCAACGCCCGGGTCGACATCTTCGTCCGCGACACCCTGGCGTCGACCACGGTCAAGATCACCCACGGGTGGTCCGGTGGCCAGCAGGCCGACGGGTCCAGCGCCAACGCCGCCATCAGCGGCAGCGGGCGCTACGTGGTCTTCGAGTCGCTGGCCTCGAACCTGGTCCCGCTCGACACCAACGGCAAGCGGGACGTGTTCCACTTCGACACGGTCACCGGCGTCACCCGCCGGGTCAGCGTGAGCAACACCGGCCACCAGCACACCTTCGACTCGCGTAACGCCGACGTCTCCGACAGCGGCATCCAGGTCGTGTTCGAGGCCGACGGCGGCCTCGCCGCCGGCGACAGCAACGACCGGCCCGACGTGTACCTCCGCGACATCGCCGCCAGCACGACCGAGCGCATCTCGGTGAACGACGGCGAGCTGGGGCTCTACGACGGCTCCCACCCGGCCATCAGCGGCAACGGGCGCTTCGTCGCCTTCGAGTCCTCCGACGCCCTCGGCAACCAGGACGGGCTGCAGGACGTCCTCATCCGCGACCGGGCCGCTCCCGGCTGGACCGACCTGGTCAGCACGGCCAACGGCGTCTCGGCCAACAACCCCTCCTATGCCCCGTCGATCAGCGAGGACGGTGACGTCATCGCCTTCGAGACCGAGGCCACCAACCTCCACGGCGGCGGCGTCCAGGACACCAACGGCGTCCGCGACGTCCTGGTCCACCGGCGATCGACCAACACCACGGTGCGAGCATCGGTGGGTCCGCAGGGGCTCCAGGGGTCGTACGCCGCGACCGGCGCCCAGCTCGACGACGCCGGGACCAAGGTGGTGTTCACCTCTGGCAGCCCGTTCGTCAACGACGACAGCAACGACCGGCCCGACGTGTTCGTCCGGGACCTGACCAACGGCGTCAACGTGCGCCCCAGCGTCGGGACCCTGGGGAACCAGGTGTTCGGCGACATGCTCACCGCGGCCGACATCAGCGGCGACGGACGGGTCTCGGCCTTCTCCCAGCGGGTCGGCAGCCACCCCCATCCCAGCATCTGGTTCCGGGGCAGCTTCGAGCAGGGCCCCTACGGCGAGGCGCTCGGCCTGATCCGCGGCCTGTACGCGGCCTTCGAGACGCCGTCGACGCCGGCCACCGAGGGCCCCGTCAACAGCAACCTCCGCAACGGCGTGCGCAGCAGCGAGGCGCTGATCGACGACCTGGCCCACGGGACCTTCGACGACGTCCGGGGCCCGGTGATCCGCCTCTACTGGGCCTACTTCGAGCGCCGTCCCGAGCAGGCCGGCCTCGACTTCTGGGTGGCGCAGCGCACGGGCGGCCGGAGCCTGGCGTCGATCGCCCAGTTCTTCGCCACCTCGCCCGAGTTCCAGACGCTCTACGGCAACACGTCGAACAGCACCTTCGTGACGCTCGTCTACCAGAACGTCCTCGACCGCGACCCGGAGGCCCAGGGCCTCGCCTACTGGACCGATCGGCTGCAGCAGGGCCTCACGACCCGGGGCACGATGATGATCGGCTTCTCCGAGTCGGCCGAGGGCCGGTTGCTGATGCGGGGTGAGGTCGACACGATCCTCCTCCACGTCGGGCTGCTCGGCGAGGTCCCCTCGGCGGCCGCCTTCGCCGCCGGCGTGCAGCGCCTCGAGAGCGGGTCCGGACAGGTCACCGAGGTCCTCGCCCACGACCTCCTCGTGTCGCCCGAGCTGGCGGCCTTGGTGGGCTGACCCCGCTCGGGCTCGGAGCCGGGTCGGATCCACGGATCCGACCCGGCTTCGCCGCGTCCGGGCGCCGGCGAGCGTCAACGCCCCAGGAGCGTCCCAGGATCGCGCCAGGCGCGACCTTCAGGGTGGGGGCATGGACACGCTCACCGCCCCCCGCCCCGTCGTCACCGCTCTGCTCGCACCCGCGGTCGCCGCCCCGCCCCGCGAGATGGGAAGGCGGCTGGCCGTCTCCCACCGGGCCGGCCGCAGGGATCGTCGGGTCCTCCGATGGTGGGCCGATCCCCCCGTCGGCGCCCCCCGGTGGGACGCGCTGGTGACGGCCCTCAGCGGGTCCGGCCCGCGCTCCGGCGTCGAGCTGGCGGTCGCCCTCGCCCGCCAGCGCGACGAGCTCGTCGCCCTCGACGACCTCGTCGAACCGGCTCGTTCCATGCAGTCCTGCCCCCACCCCGTCGACCCCGGCCACGACCTCGCCGCCGTGCTCCACGACGCCCTCGCCCTGGACCCCTCCCGCTCCCGCCAGCTGGTCGCGGCCTACCGGGCCGCCGGCGGGCCGGGGACGGTCGATCGGCCGGGCTCGTTCTCGCTGGCCATCGTCCGTCACGGCCGGGCGCTGGAGGCCGCCGTCGAGGGCTGGCTCCGGGCCGGGACCACGACCGAGCGCGCCCGCCGGGCCCGTGTGGTGGAGGGGCTGCTGCAGAGCCGCCCGACCCGGCCCGGCATCGACCGGGTCCTCGCCGCCCTGGCCGGTTGAGCGACCCTCAGGCGCGGGTGCCGGCCGCCTCGTGGCAGGTCTCGGCGGCGGCCTCGGCCACCTCGGCGTCGCCCGTCCGCTCGCCGGAGGTGTAGCCGAGGTCGGCGGCCACGGCCACCAGGGCGTCGACCACGACCGGGTCGAAGTGGGTGCCCCGGCCGTCCTCGATGTGGGCCAGCGCCACCTGCGGCGCCAGGCCGGCGCGGTAGGAGCGGTCGGAGGTGAGGGCGTCCCAGACGTCGGCCACCGCCGCCACCCGGGCCACGAGGGGGATGGCCGTGCCGGCCAGGCCGTGGGGGTAGCCGGTGCCGTCCCACCGCTCGTGGTGGTGGAGGACGACGGGCAGAGCCTCGGCCAGCGAGGCCGACGGGAGCACCAGGCCGTGACCGACCTCGGGGTGGGTCTCGATGACGGCCCGCTCCTCGGGGGTCAGGGGCCCGGGCTTGTTGAGGATCTCGTCGGCCACCGCGACCTTGCCCACGTCGTGGAGGTAGGCGCCCCGGGCGAGGGCCCGCAGCGAGTCGGCGTCGAGCCCGAGCCGGAGGCCGAGCTGGACGGAGAAGGCGGCCGTCCGCTGCGAGTGGCCGTGCGTGTAGCGGTCCTTGGCCTCGACCACCCGCACCAGGGCCCGGAGGTCGTCGGGGTAGCCGTCGACGATCTGGGCCATCGGGTCGTCGTCGAAGGTGGCGGCGAGCACCGAGTCGACCGCCTTGGTCCGGCGGTAGCGCACGGCCACGGCGTAGACCGCGCCGGCGAAGCCGGCCAGCAGGAAGCCGTGGTAGTCGAACCACGACAGCTGGCCCATCTCGCCGAAGCGCAGCGACACGAGGGCGGCGAACGACATGGCCGCGGCCAGCATCAGGCTGTGCTGCACCGGGTCGTGGCCCAGCCGCCACCGCCGCCAGTGGAGGGTCGCCAGGGCCAAGAGGGCGCCCCCGCCGACCACGACCGCCACCCACCGGACGCCGTCCTCGCCGGGCAGGGTCCGGTCGCCGCCGAGGGCGACGGGGTCGAGCGCCACCACGGTGGCGAACCCACCGGCGAGCACCGTCGCCAAGACCAGGACGCCGCGTGGGTGGTTGGTGGCGAGACGGGCCGACGAGGCGTTGCGGGGCCGGCTGGCCAGGGCGAGGGCGGCGGCGAAGCAGACGATGGCGAGGTAGGGCAGGCGCCCGACCCACGTGTTGCCGGGCTGGCCCAGCACGCCGGGCGTCACCAGGCCGTGGCCCAGCAGGAGGGCGGCGACGGCCAGGCAGCCGACGGCCAGCCACACCGGCCCGTGCTGGCCCGCCCGGGCCCCGGCGACGCTGGCGATGCCGGCCACGCCGAGGGCGCAGCCGGCGATGGCCGTGACCAGGACGAGGTGGAGGTACGGCCCCGGTGCGGACACATCGATCCCCGGCTGGGCCCGCAGGAGCAGGAGGACGACGACCGGCACGGCGAGCGGCGCCACCAGGCGCGCGCTGCTCCCCGATCGCAAGGAACTCGTCACGTGCTGCTCATCGACCCCTGTCAGGGGTCCTTGAGGATCAGCCTCCGGCGACGGCCGGGATGATGGCGACGGTCTCGCCGTCGGGGACGGGCGTGTCGAGGCCGTCGAGGAACCGGACGTCGTCGTCGGCGACGAAGACGTTCACGAACCGGCGGAGCTGGCCGCCGTCGTCGAGGAGGCGCTCCTTGAAGCCCGGGTGGGCGCCCTCGAGGCCGTCGAGGACCTCGGCGACGGTGCTGCCGTCGACCGCCACCTCGGCCGAGCCCCCGGTGAGGGTCCGGAGGGTGGTGGGGACACGAACGGTGACGCTCATCGTTTGGGGTGCTCCTCGTGGCGACCGGTGGACCCGGTCACGGTGTGGTCGGCATGGTAGCGGTGACCTCGAAGGGGACAACCCCCGATCTGCTCCGGGGCTTCCCGGCGTCAGGTCGGGGTCGGGCGGGCGGCGGCGTCCTGCTCGTAGGCCTCGATCGTCGGCAGGTGCTCGTCGTCCACGTCCTCGCGGGCGAGGGCGCCGGGGTCGGGCGCCACGTCCGGCGGGAGGGGCTCGTCGAGACCGGGGATCGAGATGCCCACCACCCACTTGCGCCACAGGTGGCCGCCGATGATCTTGAGCGAGGCGGTGAGCGGGACGGCCAGCAGCAGGCCGAAGAAGCCGCCGATCGTGCCCCAGGCGAGCAGGGCCATCATCACCGCCGCAGGGTGGAGCTGGACGGCCCGGCGCATCACCGTCGGGGTGATGAAGTGGTTGTCGATCTGCTGCACGACGACCATCACGACCGCCA
>DASVEC010000215.1:0-3825 GCA_036380755.1 Iamia sp.
CATAGCGTCTCTCCTGGGGCCGGGGACCCCAGTCTACGGAATCCGTGCCCCCAGCATAGATGGAGGTTCTTAACCATTGACATTTTCAACGAATGGCGGTGGAATGGGGACGAACCCGCAGCAGTGACGGGCGTCACCCCGCCCGCCGATCCACGAGCGCCGATCCGTCAGCGCCGATCCGTCAGCGAAGGAGCCACCCCATGGCACAGGACAGCACCGCATCCCCGAGCACCACCCCCCTCGCCGGCAAGGTCGCCGTCGTCACCGGCTCCGGCCAGGGCCTGGGCCTCGCCTACGCCCAGGAGCTCGCCCGCCAGGGCGCCGCCGTGGTGATCAACGACGTCGACCAGGCCACCGCCGAGAACGCCGTCGCCTCCATCACCGCCACCGGCGGGCAGGCCGTCGCCGTCGTCGCGCCCGTGGGCTCCACCGAGACCGCCACCGCCCTCGTGCAGGGTGCGGTGGAGGCCTTCGGCCGCCTCGACGTCCTCGTCACCAACGCCGGGGTGCTGCGCGACAAGTCCCTGCTGAAGATGACCGACGAGGACTTCGACCTCGTCATCCAGGTGCACCTGCGCGGCACCTTCACCTGCGCCCGCGAGGCCTACCGGTACTTCAAGGAGAACGGGGTGCCCGGGCGGATCATCACCATCGGCTCCCCCACCGGCCAGTACGGCAACTTCGGCCAGACCAACTACGCGGCGGCGAAGGCCGGGATCGTGGGCATGGTCCGCACCTGGGCCCTGGAGATGAAGAAGGCCGGCGTCACCGCCAACGCCGTCATCCCCGTGGCCGCCACCGCCATGACCGAGACCATCCCCTTCTTCCGCTCCGCCGTCGAGGCCGACCGCCGCGGCGAGCCCATGCCCGACTTCTTCCGCAAGGACCTCGGCTTCGGCAACGCCGCCGACGTCGCCGGGCTGATCGCCTGGCTCGCCTCCGACGACGCCGCGCAGGTCACCGGCCAGGCCATCGGCGCCGGCGGCGACCGCCTCCAGGTCTTCAGCCACCCCCGCCCCGTGGCCACCGAGTACCGCGACGGCGGCTGGACCTTCGAGGCGCTGCGCGAGCAGCTCCCCGCGATCCTCGAGGGCAGCCTGCAGCCGGTCGGCGAGACCCTGCCCCCGCTGCCGGAGGAACTGAAGCCCGAGTCCGCGACCCAGCAGTCCTAGGGGGACCACCATGCGCTACGAGTACGGTCTCGACCTCGCGTCCCTCGACGCGATCGACATGCACGTGCACATCGAGTGCTCCGACCACGGGCACCCGTCCCTGCCCGCGGCCCTGACCGAGGCCTCGGCCAAGTACTTCAAGGCCGAGGACCGGTCCCCCTCCCTGGACACCATCGCCGAGCGCTACCGCGAGTGGCGGATGGCCGCCGTCGTCTTCACCGTCGACGCGACCACGGCCCTGGGCCACGAGCCGAACTCCATCGAGGAGATCGCCGAGGGCGCGGCCCGCAACAACGACGTGCTGATCCCCTTCGGCTCCGTGGACCCGCTCCAGGGTTCCGCCGCGGTGGAGCGGGCCCGGATGCTCGTCGAGGAGCACGGCGTCAAGGGCTTCAAGTTCCACCCCTCCCTGCAGGGCTTCGACCCCTCGGACGAGCGGTTCTACCCGCTCTACGCGGCGATCCAGGACCTGCGCGTCCCCGCCCTGTTCCACACCGGGCAGAACGGCATGGGCGCCGGGCTGCCCGGCGGGGGCGGGATCAAGCTGGGCTACTCCAACCCGCTGCTGCTGGACGCGGTGGCCGCGGACTTCCCCGAGCTCCAGGTCATCATGGCCCACCCCTCGGTGCCCTGGCAGGAGGAGGCCAACTCCATCGCCACCCACAAGGCCAACGTGTGGATCGACCTCTCCGGCTGGTCGCCCAAGTACTTCCCCGAGTCGCTGGTGAAGGCCTCCAACCGGATGCTCCAGGACAAGGTGCTCTTCGGCACCGACTACCCGCTGATCACCCCGCAGAAGTGGCTCGGCGCCTTCGAGCAGCAGTCCTTCACGGACGAGGTCCGCCCCAAGATCCTCAAGGACAACGCCGTGCGCCTGCTCGGCCTGGACGGAGCACGGCCGTGAGCACGGACACCGAGCGCCTCTACCCCGACTGCGACCCGTACGGGATCGCGGAGAGACTGACCGAGGCCGAGAAGGCGCCCCTGCGCCGGCTGCGCCGGGTGCTCGAGGACGAGGTGCGGCCGCTGCTGGCCGAGTACTGGGAGGCCGGGGAGTTCCCCTACCAGGTGGCGCCATCCCTGCACGACCTCGACCTCATGACCCCGCCCGAGCTCACGGCCGACGGCGGGCAGCCCCGGTCCCTGTACCACGGGTTCCGGATCTTCGAGCTGGCCCGCACCGACGCCTCGATCGCGACGTTCTACACCGCCCAGGCCGGGCTGTTCCGCACGGCCTGCCGCGTGGGCGGCACGCCGGAGCAGTTCGCCGCGTGGGACCCCAGGATCACGTCCTTCGAGATGACCGGGGTGTTCTGCCTGACCGAGCCCGAGCACGGCTCCGACATCGCCGGCGGGCTGGCCACCACGGCCCGGCGCGAGGGCAACGAGTGGGTGCTGACGGGCACCAAGCGCTGGATCGGCGGCGCCTTCACCGCCGACCTCCTCGCCGTCTTCGCCCGCGACGAGGCCGACGGGCAGGTCAAGGGCTTCCTCGTGGACCGGCAGGCCCCGGGCGTGCGGCTGGAGAAGATCCACGGCAAGACGTCCCTGCGGATGATGCAGAACGCCGACATCCACCTCGACGGGGCCCGGGTGCCGGAGGCACAACGGCTGGGGAACGTGAACTCGTTCAAGGACGTCGCCGCGATGCTGCGCGCCATGCGCTCCGACGTCGCCTGGATCGCCACCGGCATCCAGGCCGGCGCCTACGAGGCCGCGCTGCGCTACGTGCGGGAGCGCGAGCAGTTCGGCCGTCCGATCGGCGGCTTCCAGCTCGTCCAGGAGAAGCTGGCGCGGATGCTCGGCAACGTCACCGCGTCCCTGACCATGGTCGCCGGCCTCGCCGAGCGGCAGGAGGGCGGCGTCTACCGGGACGAGGACTCCGCCCTGGCGAAGATGTGGATCAGCCTGCACATGCGCGAGACCGTGGCGCTGGCCCGCGAACTGGTCGGCGGCAACGGCATCACCCTGGCCCACGACGTCGCCCGCTTCCACGCCGACGCCGAGGCCGTCTACTCCTACGAGGGCACCCACGAGATCAACGCGCTCGTGGTCGGCCGGGCGATCACCGGCCGGAGCGCGTTCGTCTGAGCCGCCCGCCCGACACCACCCGATCCACCACCGACACCACAGACGCCACCACGTAAGGACACGCCATGACCGAAGCACAGACCCAGCCCCAGACCGTCGTTGCCTTCGACGAGGTGAAGAGCCTCGTCGGCAAGAACCTCGGGCACTCCGCCTGGCGGGAGATCACCCAGGAGCAGGTGAACACGTTCGCCGACGCCACCGACGACCACCAGTGGATCCACGTGGACCCCGAGCGCGCCCAGGAGGGCCCGTTCGGCGCCCCGATCGCCCACGGCTTCCTGACCCTGTCCCTGCTCATCCCGATGTGGTCCGAGCTCTTCGACGTCACCGGCGTGCGGACCAAGGTCAACTACGGCCTCGACAAGGTCCGCTTCACCTCTCCCGTCAAGGTCGGGGCGCGGATCCGGATGACCGTGACCATCACCGACGTCCAGGAGGTCAAGGGCAACGGCCTGCACCTGGTGGCCGACGGCACGATCGAGATCGAGGGCGAGGAGCGGCCCGCCGTGGTCGCCACCTTCCTCAACCGCTTCTACGCCTGAGCGCGCCACCTCCTGACCCG
>DASVEC010000216.1:0-9684 GCA_036380755.1 Iamia sp.
ACGCCTACGAGGCGTCGCTGCACCGGGGGCTCGTGCGGGACAACCGCATGGCGGCCCGGCTGCTGCCCCTCCTCCGCCGTCGCCACGGCGCCGAGGCCGCCGTCCGCATCGCCAGCGCCACCCCCTGGGTGCGGCGCAACTTCGCCCGCTGGCTGTTCGAGGACTACCCCCGGGCCCTCCTGCTGACCCCCCACCGCTGGCACCGCGGCGCCTTCACCCACCCCGGCTCCTACCGCTGACCGCGAGCTTTGTGCGGTAGGTGCCCTGGGAGGGCACATCTCGCACAAAGCTCGATCGATCGGCGAACTGACCGGGCGGTCAAGTCGGGCCTAGGGTGACGGCATGCGCACGCGGCTGACCGAGATCCTCGACGTCGAGCACCCGATCATGCTGGCCGGGATGGGCGGGGTGTCCTACGCCGAGCTGGTGGCGGCGGTGTCGGAGGCCGGCGGGTTCGGGTGCATCGGCGCCTCGACCATGGGCCACCCGCAGCTGGTCGAGGAGATGGCGGCGGTCCGGGAGCGGACGGCCAAGCCCTACGGCGTCGACCTGCTCACGGCCGCCCCACAGGACTTCGAGGCCAAGATCCGCGACATCGCCAAGGGCGGCGCCACCGTCTACGTCGCCGGTCTGGGCGTGCCCCGCGACGTGGTCGACCTGTGCCACGAGCTGAACCTGCTGGTGGTCAACATGTGCGGCAAGGTCCGCCACGCCACCGCCGCCGTCGAGGCCGGCTGCGACCTGGTCGTCGCCCAGGGCACCGAGGCCGGGGGCCACACCGGCCAGGTCGCCACCCTCGCCCTCGTCCCCCAGATCGTCGACGCCGTCGGCGACCGCATCCCCGTCGTCGCCGCCGGTGGCATCAGCGATGGCCGGGGCCTGGCCGCCGCCCTCACCCTCGGCGCCGACGGCGTCTGGGTCGGCACCCGCTTCATCGCCACGCCCGAGGCCCACACGGTCCCCGGCTACAAGGAGACCCTCCTGGGGCTGGGCGAGGACGGCACCGTCGTGACCCGGGCCTACACCGGCAAGACCTGCCGGGTCGTGCGCAACTCCTACACCGAGGCCTTCGAGCAGTCCGGCGGCACGCCGGAGCCCTTCCCCTACCAGGTGGTCAAGTCGATCCAGGACGGCGCCAACCACCTCGGTGGCGGGGCCGACGCCGGCGACATCGACACCGACCGGGAGTTCATGCCCGCCGGCCAGGGCGCCGGGGCCATCACGTCGCTCGTCCCCGCCGCCGACCTCGTCCAGCAGTTCGTCGAGGAGGCCGAGGCCGCGCTCAAGAGGGCGGGATCGCCCGTCTGATCTGGCACGCTGGTCGGCGCATGTCGAACATCCCCCTGCTGCAGCCGGCGACCAAGACCGACGTCGACGTCGACACCCGCATCGACGAGCGCACCACCGACGACGGCGACCACGAGAAGCTGGCCCACATCGTCCTGCCCAAGTCGGCCGTCACCGAGGCCTACATCACGGGCACGCCCGTCACCGCCCTGTGCGGCAAGTCGTGGGTGCCCACCCGCGACCCTGGCCGCTACCCGGTGTGCGAGACGTGCAAGGAGATCCTCAACGACGCCCGCGCCCGCCAGGGCAAGCCCCCGATCTAGAGCGGCTGCATGAAGCTCCAGAAGCCGCCCTCGGGGTCGAGCGACGACCACTCGCGGTAGCCGTAGGGCTGGTCCACCGGCTCGTAGCGGACGTCCGCGCCGTGCTCGGAGGCGTGGCGGAAGTGGGCGTCGCAGTCGTCGACCATGATCGCCGTCATCGCCGTGCAGGTGCCGGCCGTGCGGGGCGAGCTGTAGCCCATGTCGGGGTGGGCGGGGTGGAGCCAGAGGACGCCGTCGCCAGCCTGGAGCTCCACGTGGACCGGCGTGCCGGCGTCGTCGCGGCTGACCACGCCGGGGCCGAGGCCGTACACGTCGACCAGGTAGCGGTGCATCGCCTCGAGGTCCTCGTAGACGAGGATCCCGATCCGGCGTTGGATGGTGGTGTCGAGCATGGTCATCTCCTCCAGGACCCTCAGCAGGTCCTCGGTGTCGGGCCCGGCGGACTCCATCCGGACCAGGTGGGTGCGGAGCTGCGCCTCGGCGGCCATCCGCCGTTCGAGCTCGGTCCGGTGCCGGACGAGCGCGGTGCGGGTGTCCCACGCCGGGTCGTCGAGCGCCTGGCCGATGTCGCCCAGCGGGAGACCGAGGCGGCGCAGCAGGCAGATGCGGTAGAGCCGCTCGATGTCGGGCGGCGAGTAGAGCCGGTGGCCGCTGGGCGTGCGCCCCGATGCGACCAGGAGCCCGATCTCGTCGTAGTGGTGGAGGGTCCGGACGGTGAGACCCGTCGCCTCCGCCACCTCGCCGACCTTGCGGCCATCGTCTGCCATGGCCAGGACGGTACGACCTGACGTTGCGTGAGGATCAAGCCCCTTGTGCGAGGATCGTCGGGCCGCGAGAAGCGCTCGCGGCGGCGGTGTCGGACCACCCGCCTCACCAAAACCGGAGCATCCAGTGACCACACTCGAGACGGACGCGCCGACCGGCGCGCCGCCCACCGCCGAGCGGACCATCACGATCAGCCGGGTGGCGGTCGTGGCCATCGGCGCCTACGCCGGGGCTCAGGTGATCGCCCAGGTCACCAGTCTCAAGATCGGCCGGGTCTGGGGTGAGAGCGTCGACATGGGCACCTTCGTGTACCCGATCACGTTCACCCTGCGCGACATCGTCCACAAGGTCGCCGGCCGCTCGGCGGCCCGGACGCTGATCCTCACCTGCGCCGGGGTGAACGTCTTCCTCGCCGCCTACCTGGGCTGGACGGCCAACGTCGACAGCGATCCGGCCTGGGGCCTGGGCGAGGAGTACGAGACCCTCCTCGGCCCGATCTGGCGGATCGTCCTCGCCTCGCTCGCCGCCATGGTGATCAGCGAGCTGATCGACACCGAGGTGTACCACCTGGTCGTCACCCGCATCACCCGCCGCTTCCAATGGCTGCGGGTGCTGGTGTCGAACGCCATCAGCGTCCCGGTCGACAACCTGATCTTCGCCGTCGGTGCCTTCGCCCCCTTCACGATCCTCGGGTCCGAGGGCCTCCCGTGGGCGACCGTCTGGAGCATCTTCTGGGTCAACCTGTGGGTGAAGAGCCTCGTCTCGGTGGCCAGCCTGCCGCTGATCTACGTCACCAAGGACCGCACCGACATCGACGACTAGCCGACCTTCACGTCGGCCCGGTCGTCGAAGAAGCAGAGATGCCCGGCGATGTCGGCCGCGGCCTCGATGGGCTCCTCGTAGCTCCACGCGATGCCGTCGTGGGCGGTGCCGTCGAGGTCGAGCGTCCAGTACGACGCCGTCCCCTTGAACGGGCAGACGGTGGTGAGCGCGATGGGCCGGAACAGATCCGTGCGCACGTCGGTCTTGGGGACGTAGTACCGGGTCGGGAGGCCGGTCTCCTCGAGGAGCACCGGGCGGTCGGTTGCCGCGACCACCCGGCCGTCGACCACCACCTCGACGTGGACGTCGCCCGGGGTCGTCGTCACCGTGTGGCCTGCGCTCATGCCGCCGAGCCTACGAGCGCCCACCCGCGACCGGACGGCCCGCGGAGGCTCGCGTGAGGATCGACGAGACCATGCGGTCCTCCATCACCTTCTCCGACCGGCGGACCACCGGGATCAGGGCGGCCCGCACCGAGGCGACCACGGGAGCCGACACGAGGAAGACGCCACCGCCTCCGAGGGCCAGCCCGGCCGCCCCGCCGGCGATGGCGGCCACCCCGCCGGCCCCGATCTCGGGGAGCTTGAAGGCCAGCTGGGTCAGCCAGTGGCCCTTCCTCCGCTCGGCGACCATGTGCTCGGCGGTCACCTTCGCCACCACCTCGGCCCGCTGCGGTCCCCGCACCTCGTCGACCTCGCGGAGCACCTTCTCGACGTCGGTCCACGTGAGGGCGTCCTTGCGCTTCAGGCCCTCCCCCCACGCGACCAGGTCGGCGCCGGTGGCGCCCTCCTCGTCGCGCACCATGGCCTCGCTGGCGGGGAGCGTGCCGGGCACGCGGGTCGAGCCGGCGGCAAGGGAGTCGCCGATCGTCTGGTGGTAGGCGATGTCGACGACCGACAGGGCGTCGACCCACAGCGTCGGCGGCACGTCGTCGACCGCGGCGCGCACCTCGATGAGGCGGCGCCATCGCGTCCGGTTGTCCTGGGGGGCCGTGCCCGTGCCCTCCGCCCGCCTCGCGACATCGGCACCGTCCGCCCGCAGACGCCGGATCGCCTCGGCTTCGTGGTCGCCGTCCGTGGCCATCCGGGCCAGGCCGCCATCGATGCGCGCGTAGGCCGCCGGGGCGTCCTCGCGGGGGACGGCCAGCTCGGGCTCCTGCGACTCGATCAGGCTGATGTCGAGCTGCGAGAGGGCGATCAGCCGGAGGAGCAGGGGGCCGTCGGCCACCTCGTCGAGCCGGTCCCAGGCGTCCTCGTGAGCGCGCAGGAACGCCGCCAGCTCCCGGCGGGCGTCCGGGTCTCGCTCGAGCTCGGGCCAGGCGCTGAGCCGGAAGCCGGCGCCGCGCTCGAGCGCGGTGCAGAAGGCGTTGCCGAGCGAGGCGTGTTCCAGCGCGCCCGGCTCGTCGGACAGCCCGCCGCGATAGAGGCGAACCCGCAGGTCGTCCGACCTCACCAGCCGCAGGAGGGCCCGGGAGTCGGTCGTCGAGCCATCGCTGATGGCGGTCAGCAGGTGGTCGTTGTCGAACGCCTGGACCTGGGAGAGCAGGGGACGCTTGCCGTTCAGCAGGAGCGCCGTCATCAGGAGCGGGGCGCTGTGGGCGTAGGCGGCGCGGCCGCCGTCGTCCCCGACGGCGCCGTCGAGACCGCCGAAGTAGATGGTCCCCTTGGCCCGCTTGCTCTCCCTCGGCATGGGCTCCCCTCCCAACTCGTGGCAGAGGCAGACTAGACGTCCTGGGACCACTCCTTGACCAGGCTCACGACGTCGTTCTGGGTCTGGTCGCCGGTGGGGATCGGGATGATGTTGAGGTGGGTGACGCCGGCCTCGGCGAAGGCGGCGATCTTCTCCTTGACGTAGCCCGCGGGCCCGCAGAGCGAGGTCGCCTCGAGCAGGGCCTCGGGGACGATGGCGGCGGCCTCCTGCTTCTTGCCGGCCAGGTAGAGGTCCTGGATCTCGGCCGCCTCCTTCTCGAAGCCGTAGCGGCAGACGAGATCGTTGTAGAAGTTGCGGCCCTTGGCGCCCATGCCGCCGACGTAGAGGGCGATCATCGGACGGGAGAAGTCCCGCATCGACTCGACGTCGTCGCCGATGGCGACCAGCCCGCCGGCGTTGATCATCAGCGGGTCGAGGCCGGGGTCGCGCTTCTCGGCGCCCCGGGCGAGGTCGTCGCCCCAGACGTCCTGGGCCTTCTCGGGGTGGAAGAACAGCGGCATCCAGCCATCGGCGATCTCGGCCGTCACCTCGACGTTCTTGGGGCCGAGGGAGGCGATCCAGATCGGGATCCGGGGTCGGACCGGGTGGGCGATGATCTTGAGCGGCTTGCCCAGGCCGGTGCCCTGCCCCTCCGGGAGCGGCAACGGGTAGAGCGGCCCGTCGGCGGTGAGGCGATCCTCCCGGGCCCAGACCTTGCGGCAGATGTCGACGATCTCGCGGGTGCGGGCCAGCGGCTTGTCGTAGGGGACGCCGTGCCAGCCCTCGATCACCTGCGGGCCCGACGCGCCCAGGCCGAGGTGGCAACGGCCGTCGGAGAGGGCGTCGACGCCGGCCGCGGTCATGGCCAGGAGGGTGGGCGTGCGGGTGTAGATCGGGAGGATGCCCGAGGCGATCTGCACCGTCTCGGTGCTGGCGGCGAGGTACCCCATCAGGCTGACGCCGTCGAAGCCGTAGGCCTCGGCCACCCACGCCAGGTCGAGGCCGGCCTTCTCCAGCTCGGAGACCTGCTGGGCCGACTCCTTGAAGCCCCCGGCGTAGCTGAGCTGCATGGTGACCTGCATCGGAACCTCGGATCGTGGTGGAGCGGGAATCGCTCTCGACCCTAGGTCAGGCTAGGGTCGGTGACCGGATCTGACGGGTCGTCAGATCTCGTCGACCCATGGGGGGAACCATGGCGCCCACCGCTCGCCGCACCACCGTCGTCGCGCTCGTCGTGACGCTCCTCGCCGGGGTGCTCGCCCTCACCGCACCCGGTGCGCCGGCGGGCGCCGCCACCGTCGTGCAGACGGGGGTGAAGCCCTCGGACCCGGACTGCCAGTCGGGCCGGCTCCACGTGAACGGCGCCACTCCAGGGACCATCGGGACCTGCGGCGGCATCACGATCACCGGCGCGGTGAAGGTGAACGGCGGCGACGTCGTCGCCGGCACGTCCCTCGCCATCGGCGACGTCGTGACCGTCAGCGTGGTGGTGACCCCCCAGGGCGGGCACAGCGCCATGTACGCCGAGACGGTCGACGGCATCCGCCACCACCAGTACGACACCGACGCGGTGATCCCGATCGGGCTCCCCAGCCAGACGGGCACGCTGCTGTCGAGCCCGGCCGACGTGACCATGAGCCGCACCGACAACGGTGATCGGGGCAACGGGCCGGCCATCAACTGCCTGGCCCAGAACGGCCAGGACGCGGCCCGGACCGACGGCGCCACCGGCATCACCCTGGGCGCCGGTCCGGTCGGCCAGAACGGCATGCGGGCGGCCGTGTCCGGGTCGGCCCTCACGGCCAAGTGGACGACGATGGCGGCCGACCGCTGCGTCAACGTGGTGTCGAACAACGGCTTCTACCCGGGCCAGTCGATCTCGTTCACCCAGACCGTCCTGAGCCTCGGAGCGGCGATCCAGACCCCGACGTGGTCGCTGGGCGGCCTCACCCTCCAGCTCGACGACGCCTCGCGCACCCTCACCTGGGGCTCGGCCAAGAACGTCAGCCTCTCGATGCCGGCACCGGCCCCGACGGCGCCCGGCGCGCCGACCGGCGTCACCGCCGTCGGGGGCAACGGCCAGGCCACCGTGAGCTGGACCACCCCCCTGCTGAACGGCGGCTCGCCCATCACCGGCTACCGCGTCACCCCGTCGATCGATGGCGTGGCCCAGACGCCGCAGGCCTTCACCGGCGGCGCGACCAGCCGGACCGTCACCGGGCTCGCCAACGGCACCGCCTACACGTTCACCGTCGCCGCCACCAACGCCGTCGGCACCGGAGCGGAGTCCGCCGCCAGCGCCGCCGTCACCCCGGCGACGGTGCCCGGCGCCCCGACCGGCGTCACGGCCACCCCCCTCGATGGCGGCGCCACCGTCGGCTGGACCGCACCGGCGGCCACTGGCGGGTCCCCCATCACCTCCTACCGGGTGACCCCGATCGTGGGCGGCGTCCCCCAGACGGCCGTGACGTTCCCGGCCGGCCTCGGCACCAGCCAGGCGGTCGGCGACCTGCTCAACGGCTCCGCCTACACCTTCACCGTCGCGGCCACCAACGCGGCGGGCACCGGGCCCGCCTCCGTCCCCAGCGCCCCGGTGACGCCCCGGGCCCCGTGGGCGCCGTTCGCCACGGCCGACGACTTCACCCGCCAGCAGCACCTGGACCTGGCCGGCCGCGAGCCATCGCCGGGCGAGCTGACCGCCTGGCACCAGGCCCTGCTCGAAGGGACGCCGGCGGCCGAGCTGGTCGAGTCGCTCCGCACGGCGCCGTACTGGGACGGCACGCTCGGCCCGATCGTCCGTCTCTACGAGGCCATCTACCTCCGCGACCCCGACACCGCCGGCCTCCAGTACTGGGAGGGCGAGATCCGCTCCGGCCGCAGGACCATCAACCAGATGGCCGCCTTCGTGGCCCAGAACGCCGAGTTCCGGGCGTTGTACGGCACCCTCGGCGACGCCGCCTTCGTCACCAAGGTGTACGACCTGGTGCTCGGGCGCTCACCCTCCCCGGCCGACATGACCTACTGGACCGGCGAGCTCCTGCGGGGCCAGGGCCGCGGCCGGATGGTGCTGCTGTTCTCGGGCTCGACGGAGTACAAGGCCCGGTCGGCCGACCGCGTCGCCGTCGTCCTCATCCGCTACGGGATGTTGGGGCGGGTGGGCACCACGTCCGAGGTCGATGCCGGCGTGGCTCTCCTGACCGGTGCGACCACGGAGGCCGTGGTGGCCGCCATCCTGGCCAGCCCCGAGTACGCGACCAGGGTGCTCTAGGCGCCGAGACGCTCGCGGGCGGCCTTGCTCCGGTCGATCAGGAGCTGCGGGACGAGCACGCCGGCGTGGGTGTAGCCACCGCCGCCCCCGTCGTCACCGGCCGCCTCGGCGTCGTCGCCACCGGCGGCGTCGGCCTCGGGCTCGTCGCCCCGCTCGAGCCGGCGGGTCCACTCGGCCGGGGTGGCCAGGTGCTTGCGGTTGATCGAGCCGACGGCCACGCCGTTGGCGAACGAGACCCAGTAGCGGATCCAGCTCAGCCCGACGACCAGGACGACCTTGCCCTCGGTGCCCTCGGGCACCTCCCGCAGATCGGTGGTGAGCACCACCGTGTCGCCCTTGCGCAGGATCTCGGGGCTGTCGTCCTTCTTGGCCACGGCGAGAAGTTAGCGGGAGGGCCCTCACCTCCCGAACTTTGAGCGGCTCACATCGAATACCGATGTCAGGCGCTCAAAGTTCGGATCTTCGGGGGAATGTTCGGGGGAGATCGTTAGTTTGGTGAACTGATGACCTCGTCCACGCCCACGGCTCCGCCGCTGACCCACACCGCCGCCGCCCTCCGGCTCGCGGTCGGGCGCCTGTCGCGCCGGATGCGCCAGGAGTCGACCCTCGGCCACAGCCTCACCCAGATCGGCATCCTGGTCACCCTCGACCGCGAGGGGCCGACGAGCCTCGGCGACCTGGCCCAGGCCGAGCGGGTGGCGCCGCCCACCATCACCAAGGCGGTGGCCAACCTGGTCGCCGAGGGTCTGGTCGAGAAGGTCCCCCATCCGGCCGACGGTCGGGTCCACCGGGCCCAGCTGACCCCGGCCGGCACCAAGGACCTCGAGGCCATCCGCCGCCAGCGCGAGGCCTGGCTGACCCGACGCCTCGCCACCCTCGAGCCGTCCGAGGTCGAACAGCTGACGGCCGTCCTCCCCCTCCTCGAAGACCTCTCCAACGACGAAGACTGATCACGCCTGATGACCGAACGACTGGGCTCCGCTGCCCGCGACACCTTCCGATCCCTCCACGTCCGCAACTTCCGCCTCTTCTTCTCGGGCCAGCTCATCTCCCAGACGGGCACCTGGATGACCATGGTCGCCCAGACCCTCCTGGTCCTGAAGCTGACCGACTCCGGGGTGGCCATCGGCCTCCTCACCGCCTTCCAGTTCGGCCCTGTCCTCCTCCTGGGCGCCTGGGCCGGCAGCATCGCCGACCGCAGCGACAAGCGGAAGCTCCTGATCCGCATGCAGACGCTGGCCATGCTCCAGTCGTTCACCTTCGCCGCCATCGTCTTCAGCGGCCACGCCACCGTCGGCATCATCTACGCCCTCGCCCTCGTCCAGGGCGTCATCACCGCCTTCGACAACCCGGCTCGCCGGGCCTTCGTGGTCGAGATGGTCCCCGAGGACATGGTCGCCAACGCCGTCAGCCTCAACAGCACGGTGATGACCGGGTCCCGCATCGTCGGCCCCGCAGCCGCCGGCCTGCTGGTGATCACCGTGGGCTTCGGCTGGGCCTTCCTGATCGACGGGCTCAGCTACATCGCGG
>DASVEC010000217.1:0-2502 GCA_036380755.1 Iamia sp.
GCCGAGGAGCGGGCCGCCGCCCCCGTGCTCCACCGAGCCCTGCGCCACGGCGCCTCGCTGATCGAGGCCGGCGAGCGCGACCCCGGCGTGGTCGAGGCCGCCTTGGCGTCCCTGGTCGCCACCGAGCCCCTGGTCCTGCTCGACTACGCCGCCGCCGTCGAGGCCGACACGCTGGTCTCGCCCGCGGCCCTCGACGGCGACGTCCGCCTGCTGATCGCCGCTCGCGTGGGGAAGCCCCGCCTGCTCGACAACCTCGGTGTGACCGTCCCCCCGTCGGTTCCGTAGGCTCGGGGCGTTCCCACCCGGGGGCGACCGGTGCGCCGGCGTCCACCACCCACGGAGCGAAGCGACCCAAGAGCACAGTGCCCTGCCCTCCGAGGCTCTGCCGAGGAGATGCCCGTCGCGAACGGGCTGAGGGCACTCGACCACGTAGGAGCCCACGTGCGACGACGGATGATGAAGTCCAAGATCCACCGCGCCACCGTGACCGCGGCCGACCTGCACTACGTCGGCTCGATCACCGTCGACCGCGACCTCATGGACGCGGCCGACCTGGTCGAGTTCGAGCAGGTCGCCGTGGTCGACATCGACAACGGCGCCCGCCTCGAGACCTATGTGATCGAGGGGCCGCGGGGCGCGGGCGACATCTGCCTCAACGGCGCCGCCGCCCGTCTGGTGGCGCCCGGCGACCGGGTGATCGTCATCAGCTACGCCGACTACGAGCCGGCCGAGGTGGAGGCCTACGAGCCCCGCATCGTCCACGTCGACACGGCCAACGGCATCGTCGACGAGGACACGGCCCGCGCCCTGGCCGACCTCACCTCCCCCGCCCCCCGCCGCTACGTCGAGGTGGCTGCGGACCGCTGATCCGATAGACCACTCCGATGGCCGACGGTGAGCTCGACCTGCTGGTGCTGGGGAGCGGGGTGGCCGGGCTCTCGGCTGCCGTGCGGGCGGCGGACGTCCACAACATGCGGGTGGGCGTGCTCACCAAGGGCGAGCTGCCCCAGGCGACCACCCGGTGGGCCCAGGGCGGTGTGGCCGCGGTGCTGCACGACGACCCCGACTCGACCGACCTGCACCTGGCCGACACCCTCGCCTGCGGCGCCGGGCTGTGCGACACCGAGGCGGTGCGGGTGCTGGTCGACGAGGGTCCGGCCCGCGTCCTCGACCTGATCTCGCTCGGCGCCGCCTTCGACCGCGATCCCGAGGGCCAGCTGCTCCTCGCCCGGGAGGGCGGCCACAGCCAGGCCCGCATCGTCCACGCCGGCGGCGCCGCCACGGGGTGGGAGGTCGAGCGGGCCCTGGTCGCCGCCGCCCAGCGGGGTACGTCGGCCCTGTACGAGCACCACTTCGCCGTCGACCTGATCGTCGAGGGCGGACGCTGCCGGGGCGTCACCGCTCTCGCCCCCGACGGCACGCCGGTGACCGTCCGGGCGAGCAACGTGCTCGTCACGACGGGTGGGGCGGGCCAGCTCTATGCCGTCACCACCAACCCGCTGGAGGCCACCGGCGACGGCCACGCCATGGCCCTGCGGGCCGGTGTCGCCGTGGCCGACGTCGAGTTCATCCAGTTCCACCCCACGGCTCTCCACCACGAGGCCATGCCCCGGCCTCTCCTGTCGGAGGCGCTGCGGGGCCACGGCGCCCTCCTGCGCGACGGCCGGGGCGAGCGCTTCGTCGACGAGCTGCAGCCCCGCGACGTCGTCTCCCGCGCCGAGCTGGAGGTGATGGTCGCCCAGGGCATCGACCACGTCTTCCTCGACGCCCGCCACCTCGAGGAGTTCGCCGCCCGCTTCCCCACGATCCACGCCGCCCTGCAGGAGGTCGGCCTCGACCCCACTCGCGACCTGCTCCCCGTCGCCCCCGCCGCCCACTACACCTGCGGTGGCATCGTGACCGACCTCGACGGGGCCTCGTCGCTGGCCGGGCTGTGGGCCGCCGGGGAGTCGTCGTGCACCGGGGTCCACGGGGCCAACCGGCTGGCGTCGAACTCGCTGCTCGAGGGGATGGTGTTCGGGCCCCGGGCGGTCGAGGCCATCGAGCGGGGCCAGGTCGGCCCGGCCGCCACCGGGGCCATGCGGGCCGTGGTCGGGGGGGACGGCGACGGCGGTCCCGTCGGCCCCGGCGCCATCGGCGGCGTGCTCCTGGCCCGGCCGGCGCCACTGGCGGCGGGCACGCCCGGGTCCGACTGGCGGGAGCTGCGCACGACGCTCCAGAAGGCGATGAGCGCCCTCGCCGGCGTGGTGCGCGACGACGCCGGGCTCGCTGCCGCCGCCGTCGTGGTGGCCCAGGTCGGATCGGCCGTGGCCGGGGCCCGGGCCGCCGGCCCGCTCACGGTCGAGGGCCACGAGGTGGCCAACCTCGTCGACGTCGGCCTGGCCCTCATCACCGCGGCCAGCGCCCGCACCGAGAGCCGGGGCGCCCACGCCCGCCGCGACCACCCCGCCACCGACCCCACCCAACGCCACCGCTTCGTGTTGGCCTGAGGAACCCTCCTCC
>DASVEC010000218.1:0-9162 GCA_036380755.1 Iamia sp.
TCCTCGTCCCCCTGGTCGTGGGCCGGCGCCGCCTTGTGCATGGAGCCAGTCAACCCCCGTCGACCGCCGCCTGCACCTCGGGCCACCCGTGGCTAGCCTGCGGGTTCCTCGGGCGGGTCGAGCCCGGGGAAGGAGGCGGAGGTCCGGATGGGCATGGTCGTGTTCCTCGTGGTGGTCGTCGCCGTCGTCGGCGTGGTCGCCTTCGTCCTCCGCTCCGTGTTCGGGGGCTCCACCTTCCGCCGCGAGCGCGGCCGGAAGGGCAAGGACGATCACGGCGGTCCCCCCGGGCCCCGGCCCGACTCCCACGCCGGCGCGACCAGCTGGACGGGAGGCGGCGGCTTCGGCCGGTGGAACACTTGGTCCGGTGGTGGCTGACCCACCACCCGGCTCGTCCCCTGGCTAGTCCCGGCCTCTCCCGCCGGTGACGAAGCGCATGGCCTCATGGCGCGTGGCGACGCTGGAGCGGAACAGGCCCCTCACCGCCGAGGTGACGGTGGTGGCGCCGGCCTTGCGGACGCCCCGCATCGACATGCAGAGGTGCTCGGCCTCGATCACGACCATGACGCCCTTGGGCTCGAGCCCGTCGGCCAGGGCGTCGGCCACCTGCGAGGTCAGGCGCTCCTGCACCTGCGGGCGACGGGCGTAGCCGTCGACCAACCGGGCGACCTTGGACAGGCCGATGACCCGGCCGTCGTCGTTGGGGATGTAGGCGACGTGGGCCATGCCCATGAACGGCACCAGGTGGTGCTCGCACATGGAGAAGAGCGGGATGTCGCGGACCATGACCATCTCGTCGTGGTCGGCCTCGAAGGTCACCTTCAGGTGGTGGCGGGGATCCTCGTGGAGACCGGCCGCGATCTCGGTCCACATGCGGGCGACCCGGTCGGGCGTGTCGAGGAGGCCCTGGCGGTGGACGTCCTCGCCGATGGCGGCCAGCAGCTCGCGGACGGCGGCGGCGACCCGCCCCTCGTCGACCCCCGGGCCGGGCTCGATGGGAGGGCCCACAGGGACAGCCATCTCACGCCCCCTTGTAGGTGCGGACGTCGGGCAGGTTGCGGTAGCGCTCGGCCACGTCGAGGCCGTACCCGATCACGAAGTCCGGCGGGATGCTGAAGCCGATGTACTTGAGCCCGAGGTCGCCCTTCTGCTGGCCCTCCCGGACGAGCATGGCGCACACCTCGAGGCTGGCCGGGCCACGGGCGAGGAGGTTGCGCCGCAGGTACTGGAGCGTCAGGCCGCTGTCGATGATGTCCTCGACGATGATCACGTCACGGCCCGAGAGGTCGAGGTCGAGGTCCTTCACGATGCGGACCACGCCGCTGGTCTTGGTGGCCGCCCCGTAGGACGACACGGCCATGAAGTCGAACTCGACCGGCAGGTCGATGGCCCGGGACAGATCGGCCATGAACACGAAGGCGCCCTTGAGCACGCCGACGAGCAGCGGCGCCCGCCCGGCGTAGTCCTCGGTGATCTGGGCCCCGAGGTCGGCGACCCGCCGGGCGATCGCGGCCTCGCTCACCACCACGTCGCCCAGTGCCGGGTCGTCCTGGTCCATGAGCCGGCAACCTATCCGGGCGGCCGTCGCACCCCGCACCCGAGCGAACTTTGAGCGCCTGACACCGAATACCGATGTCAGGCGCTCAAAGGTCGGAGGGTGGCCCCAGCGAGAGGACACCGGCGGAGCGCCGGACCCGACGACCCCCTGACACCTCGCAGGCCACCACCTCGCCCCGGGCCACGGTCAGCACCCGCTCGACCTCGGCGGCCGACGGGGGCTGGCCGGCGGCGGTGGGGCGGAGCCAGGCCCGCACCGCGGCCCGGGCCAGGGCGACCGGGGCGGCCGCCAGGGCTCGTGCGTCGGTGACGTCGAGCTCGGTGGCCAGGGCATCGATCAGGTCGGCGTCGTCGGCCAGCAGCCCGGCCTGGCGAGCCACCACCGGGGCCAGATCCCGCCCGGCGATGTCCTCCAGCAGCGGCAGCACCTCGTGGCGGATCCGGTTGCGCCAGAAGCGGGGGTCGGCGTTGCTCGGATCCTCGAAGGGCTCGAGCTCGGCGGCCGCGCAGACGGCCCGGGTCTCGGACCGACGCAGGCCGAGGATCGGGTGCCGATGACCGGGCCGCAGCGCCGAGAGCCCGGTCGTGCCCGCCCCTCGCAGCAGGTTGATCAGCACCGTCTCGGCCCGGTCGTCGAGCGTGTGGCCGAAGCAGGCGTCGGGACCGAGGATCAGGTGGCGGGCCGACCGGGCCCGCGCCTCGAGGTCGGGCCCGTGGTGGATCACGAGCCCCACTCGCTCGAACGCGGCGCCGAAGCGGTCGGCCACCACCTCCACCAGGTCCGCCTCGCCGGTCGACCCGGGTCGCAGCCCGTGGTCGACGTGCACCGCCTTCACCTCGCACCCAGCGGCGCGGGCGAGGATCAGCATCGCCAGGGAGTCGGCTCCCCCCGACACCCCCGCGGTGATCGCCGTCCCCGGCGGGGGGAACGTGCACCGCGCCAGCAGCGCGGCGAGGAGGCTCTGGTCGTCAGGCAGCGGGTTCGACGACGCCGACCCGGGCCAGCCAGGCCTCGGGGTCGCGGATCTCGGTCATCGTCGGGAGGTTGGCCGGATCCTCCCAGGCCCGATCGAGCTGCGCCGGCCCGCCGGCGCCCTCGACCGCCTCGATGAAGCGCTCGCCCTGCTCGTACTGCTTGAGCTTGGCCTCCAGCCCGATCAGCTTCTGCAGCAGCTTGATGGCCGGGTTGGCGTTCTGGCGGCGCTGGCGCAGCACCCGGCCGAAGCGCTCCGCGGAGGGGATCTGGTCGGCACCGGCGCGGTCCATGGTGACGTCGCCGTGCCCCTCGAGCAGGCTCATCAGCCCGCCGATGTGCTCGAGCAGGTCACGCTGGGCCGACGAGCTGAACACCGCGGCCAGCCCGCCCTCGTCGAGCGGGTTGGTGCCCTTGCGGATCTGCTCGGCGGCCCGGGTCACGGCCTCGAGGAGCTGCTTGGGGTCCTCGTCGACCGCCGACACCATGCCGTCGACCAGCCCGAGGAAGTGCTCGCGCATCCAGGGGATGCCGGTGAACTGCATCCGGTGGGTGACCTCGTGGAGCGCCAGCCACTGGCGGAACTCGCGGGGCGGGAAGGCGAACTTCTTCTCGAGGGCGAGGATGTTGGGCCCCACGTAGTGGACGAGGTCCTGCTCCTCGGGCTCCTCGTCCTCGATGACGAGCAGGTCGTACTGGCCCAGGACCCGGCCGGACATCCAGCCCAGGAGGGCACCGACCTCGGCACCGGCCACCCGGCGGGCGACGGGGGCCACCAGGCCCGAGCCCATCTTCTCCTCCAGCCGGTTGGTGACCGGCCGCATGAGGCGCTGGAAGGAGGCGATGTTGGCCCGGATCCAGTCGCCCCGGTCGTCGACCCGGGCCCGGGCGGGGCCGGCCAGGCTGTGCAGCCCGGTGGCGAGGGCGACCTGCTCCTCGGCCAGCGTGGTCAGCTCGTCGAAGTCGGCGACCAGGGAGTCGGCGTGGTAGCTGCGGTGGAAGGGGTCGGTGCCGGCGGCGCGCACGGCCACCCGCTCCGCCAGCTCCCAGTCGACCGCGCTCGGTGCCACGCCAGCCCGCCCGGTCAGTCCCGCTTGGCGCCGCGGGGCGGGTACTTGGGGCGGACGACGGAGCGGAAGTACATGACGACCAGCTGGATGGTGGCCAGGACGGCACCGACGGCGAGTCCGACGGCCATCCACCAGGTCCAGATCACAGCGCCGAGGAGCATGGGTCGATCCTAGAGGTGGTCGGGGACCGTGCCGAATCGCAGCAGCAGAGACCAGCGGGTCCCGGCGCGAGCACGAGACCAGACGACGCACCCGTTGCCCGGCGCAGCCGCTGGGGGTGCGGGGGTCGCCCCCGCATGGGGCCGCCGGAGGCGAGGAACGAGGCGGAGGCGGCCAGGACAGCGCCGAGCGCAGCGAGGCACGATCAGTTCGAGGAAGGAACCGAGCGAAGCGAGGTTCCTGACGAGAGACGCCTAGGCGATGTGGCGGCCACGGGTGCGGAGCAGGACCGTCGGGTGGTGGAGCGAGCAGTGATCGGCGTCGTTGTAGACCGACAGCCGGGTCTCGCACCCGTCCTCGGCGCACACCCGGGGGCCCGACCCGAGATCGCCGCTGCCGGCACGGGATCGGGACCGGGCCACGTCTAGCCCTCGCTCTCGAGGAGGCCGGCCACCCTGGCCTTGAGCGACTCCGGCACCTCGTCGCGGCACTTGTGGGCGATGACCGCCTTGAGCTCGGCCTGGAAGTCGAAGGCCTCGAAGCACTCGCCGCACGCCGTCAGGTGCTGGGCGATGACGGCACGCCGCGACGCCGTCAGCTCGCCGTCGAGGTACTCGTACAGCTCGTGGAGGGCGTCGGAGCAGTCGCCGTCGGAGGGGGTGTGGTCGGAAGCCATGTCTCTCGGGTCAGCGGGCCCGTTCGGGCTGGCGGCGGGGCGGAGCGTCGGGGTCGGTGTCCTCGTCGGCGAGGCCTCGGCTCCGTGCGTAGTCGAACAACGACTTCTGGAGCCGACTTCTTCCCCGGTGCAGCCGGCTCATGACCGTGCCGATGGGGATCTCCAGGATCTCGGCGATCTCCTTGTAGGAGAAACCCTCGACATCGGCGAGCAGCACGGCCATCCGGAACTGCTCGGGGAGGTCCTCGACGGCGGTCTTGATCTCGTGCTCCGTGAACCAGTCCATCAGCTCGTCCTCGGCGCTCCGGCCGACCTGGGCGGCCTCGAGGCCGCCGAGCCGCTGGTAGAGGTACGGGTCCTCGGACTCGTCGAGCTCGGTCTCGTCGGGCCGGCGCTGCTTGGCCCGGTAGATGTTGATGTAGGTGTTGGTGAGGATCCGGTAGAGCCAGGCCTTGAGGTTGGTGCCCTCGGTGAAGCCGCCGTAGCCCCGGTAGGCCTTGAGGTAGGTCTCCTGGACGAGGTCCTCGGCGTCGGCCGGGTTCCGGGTCATGCGCAGGGCGGCCGAGTAGAGCGACCCCATCAGGGGCATGGCGTCCTCGGCGAAGCGGGCCTGCTCAGCCATGGTGGGGGATCCACGGGTGCATCGGACGCCTCACCGTACTCGTCGGCGAGGCCTCCTCAGACGTCGAAGTCCTCGTGCAGGCCCTCGACGAAGCGGTGGAAGGCGATGTGGTCCGACGAGAACGTCTTCCGCTCCCCGTCGGGGCCCTCGACCACGACGGTGTCGCCCGCGGTCGCCTCGGTGACCTCGACCGGCTTCCAGCCCTGCTCGTAGAGAAGGCCTCGGAGCTCGGCGAGCGTCGGGTCGTCGCCCCATCCAGCCATGCCGGGACCTTACGCCCTGGGTCGTCTACGCCTCGGCGGTGACGTCGACCGAGTCGCAGCGGTCGCCCTCGCCGGGCTCGAGGGTGGCCCGGCCCCCGGTGATTCCGGTGGGGTCGGGCGTGGCCGTCACCTCACCGCCGACCTGGCCGGGCACGGCGTCGAAGTACGCCACCACGCCGGTGCCGGGGCGGTAGAGAGCCGGGGTGTCGGTGCCGTTGCAGTCCCAGTCGCCCAGCAGCAGCTGGCCCGGGCTGCGGTCACCGGCGACCCGGAAGTCGTAGCTGCGGGGCTGGACGTCGCCCTCCTCGAGCCGGAAGCGCATGACCTGGCCGTTCCACACGACCGGGACCGGGCAGCCGTCGCCGTTGAGGTCGCCCTCGAGCTCCTCGGCCCCGGGCGGCACGTCGAGGGGCTCCAGGTCGGGGCAGGCCACAGCGTCGGGCGTGCCCCCGCCGGCGATCTCGACGGCGCCGGGCGCCTGCTCGTCGTCGAGCCGGTCGCGGACCCAGAGCCCGCCCGCCACCGCGCCGGCGAGGAGCAGGACCACGGCGGCGAGGGTCAGCACCGGGTGGCCGCGGGCGGGGGCGTCGCCGCCGCGGTCGGGCCGGCGTCCGAAGGCGCGCGTGCCCCGGGGCTCCGGACCGGCGTCTTCCGGCTCGGGGTTTGAGTCGGCCTCGGCGTCGTCGGCCTCGTCCTCGTGGGCGGCCGACGCGGTGCCGGGCAGCTCGACCTCGGCGGGCGCGACTGCGGCCCGCAGACCCTGGGCCAGGGCCTCGGCGGTGGCGGGCCGGGCCGCGGGGTCGCGGGCCAGGGCGGCCTCGACCACCCGGGCCAGGGCGGGGGGCACGCCGGGGGCGTCGCCGAGCGGGGGGTGGTCGCCGGCGTCGGCGGCGACGAGCACTGCCTGGCTGTCGGGGCCGGCGTGGGGCAGCCGGCCGGTGAGGCACAGGTAGGCGACGACGGCCAGGCCGTAGACGTCGTTGCGGGGCTCCGGGGCACCGGTGGCCACCAGCTCGGGGTCGACGTAGCCGGTGGTGCCCTCGATGGCGCTGTGCGCCGGCTCGTCGAGACCGGCCAGACCGGGCAGACCCGGGAGCAGGTGCTGGGCCACGCCGAAGTCGCCGAGGAGCGGCTCGCCGTCGGTGGTGAAGAGGATGTTGGCCGGCTTGACGTCGCCGTGGAGCACGCCCCGGCGGTGGGCAGACCCGAGGGCGTCGGCGATGCGGGACAGGACGGCGACGGTCTGACCCGCCGTCAGCCGGCCCCGCTCGACCAGGAGGTCGTGGAGCGAGCCACCCCGGGCCAGCGACATGACGATGGCGACGCCGTCGCCGTCGTCGAGCACGTCGACCACCCGGACGATGTGGGGGTGGTCGAGCTCGGCCAGGATCGCCGCCTCCCGCCGCAGCCGGTCGGCCCCGTCGCTCGTTGCGCCGGCAGCGCGGGCCCGCTTGACCGCCACGACCTGGGCCAGGGCGCCCAAGCGGGTGGCCTGCCAGACCGAGCCCGTGGTCCCCCGCCCCACCAGGGCGTCCAGGCGGTAGGGGCCGACCGTCTCCACCTCGGCCCCGTACCCGCCGTCCGGGACCCCGACACCCGGGCACCACCCCCCACCCCGCCCGAACTCGGGGGAGTAGACGCCCAGTTTCGGGCGCTTACTCCCCCGAGTTCGTGGCGGCGCCGGTCAGGGCGGCGAGGACGGCGGCGACGGCGGGGCGGGCCACGGCGGCGGAGCGGGTGACGGCGAGGAGCTCGCGGGTCACCGCTGGCGGGGCGAGGGGGCGGACCTCGACGGCGGCCACCCCGGTGCGAACGCCGAGACGGGGCAGCAGGGCCACGCCGTGACCGGCGGCCACGTGCTCGAGGTGGAGGATGAGGTCGTCGGTCTGCCAGCGGACCCGGGGCTCGAACCCGGCGGCCCGGCAGGCGCTGCGGACGGCGGCGCCACAGCTGACCTCGTCGGGGGCGACGATCCAGTCGTCGCCGGCCAGGGCGGAGAGGTCGACCGTCCCGGCGCCGTTCCCGGCGAGGGCCGGATGGCCGACGGGCAGGACGGCCAGCAGCGGCTCGACCAGGAGGGGCCGGACGTCGAGCTCGTCGCCCAACGGCAGCGGGGCGGCGGCGTAGCGGTCGACGACGGCCAGGTCGATGGTGCCCCGGTCGAGGTGCTCGAGGCTGCGGTGGGGCTCCTCGTCGATCACGGTGAGGTCGAGGTCGGGGTGGGCCGTCCGCAGCTCGGCCACGACCGGCGACACGAGGGCGGGGGCGGCGCTGGGCACCGTGGCGATCCGGAAGGGCCCGCCGACGGCGCCCCGCACCCGGTCGAGCTCGGCCGCCGCCGCCGCCAGGGCGTCGAGCACCCGGTCGGCGTGGCCGACGAGGGCGTGGCCGGCAGCGGTGAGGGCGGTGCGCCGGTCGGCCCGGTCGATCAGGGCCACGCCCGTCTCGCGCTCGAGCGCCGACAGCTGCTGGGACACGGCCGACGGGGTCAGCCCGAGAGCGCGCGCCGTCGCCGCGATCGTGCCGTGCCGGGCCACCTCCCGGAGCGTCCGCAGCCGGTCGACGGTCAGCGGGTCCCTCGCGGGCCGCGCCCCGTTGTCGCTCATTGGTGCACCGCCGATCTCTCGAAGACACCCGATCCCGTGGCCAGCAAGAGGCACCAATGAGCGCTGCCGGCTCCGCAAGCTCCGCCGGCAGAGAGCCCGTGCGCTCTGGTTCGCTCGCTTCGCTCGCTCACGGGGCGCCGGGCTCGCCCGCGTCGGCGGGTCGGGTCATGGCGAAGATGCCGGTGGCGTTGGCGGCGTCGAAGGCGAGGTCGAGCCCGCCCTCGGGCCGTTCGTCGCGCGAGATGACCTCGAAGAACGAGCCCGGGACCTCGCGCTCGACGACGTCGCCCTCCAGCGTCCGGAGCGCCCGGACGACCGTCGCGGCGCGGTGGGCGGTCTGGCGGACGCGACCCGACGTCGAGACCTCGACGCTGTCCTTGATCGGGCGGCCCCGCTCGCGCTCGGACGCGGCCACCGCGAACACGTCGTCGACCCGGTCGGTGCAGTGGTTGCAGGTCGTGCCCTCGGTGGCGATCCACGCCATCTCGGCCGACTCGGCCCGGAGCACGTCGTGGTCGCGGTCGGTGGGCAGCGGGTGCTGGCGCCCGAAGGCGTGGCGCAGGGCGTCGACCAGGGCGACGGCATCGGCCTCGGGCAGCGCGTGGTCGGCCTCCAGCCGGTCGAGCCGCAAGCGGGTGGCGGCGTCGAGGGGATCGGTCGAACCGTCGAGCACCCGCGTGACGGCGTCCTGGAAGGCGGGCGAGAAGGTGTCGGGGTGGAGCTCGGAGACGAACCACTGCGGCACCGACTCGGGCCGGTCGGCGTGGGCGTAGGCGTGGCCCGTCATCCGCAGGCGAGTCAGCGGGTAGGTGGCGTGACGCTCGTAGCCGAGGGGCCGGAGGATGCGGGTCACCTGCTCGATCCCGGGCGGGAGGGCGCCGGCGGGCCAGGCGACGGTCCGCACGGCGGCGTGGTCGAGCACGACACCCCGCCCGGCAGCCCGTTGGTCGACGGCGTAGGCGGCCGCCGACGGCACCACCTCCATCAGGTCGGCGTAGAGCACGACATGGAGGGCGTGGGCGATGTCCGCCCGCGCCACGAGCTCGGCCGGTTCGGCCTCGACGTCCAGGGCGACGGTGGCGAGGACCTCGTCGGCGGCAGCATCGCCCAGCACGCGGCGGACCAGCGACGCGACGCTCATGCCGTGACGGCCTCCTCGGCGAAGAGGCGGCCGGTGGTGGTGGAGAGCAGGTCGTCGAGCGAGACGTCCTCCTGGCGGAGGAAGCCCTTGCCCGGCAC
>DASVEC010000219.1:0-7681 GCA_036380755.1 Iamia sp.
CCGCAGCCCAGGCCCGACCCTGGTCGGAGTCGTAGGCCGCGCCGGTGGCCATCAGCAGGGCGCCGAGGTTGGCGTAGCCCAGGCCCAGCTGGCGGAACTTGCGGCTGTTCTCGCCGATCATCGGGGTCGGGTAGTCGGCCCGGCCGACCAGGATCTCCTGGCCGGTGAACATGACCGCGCAGGCCTGCTTGAACCCCTCGACGTCGAAGGTGTCGTCGTCGTCCAGGAACTTGAGCAGGTTGATCGAGGACAGGTTGCAGGCCGAGTCGTCGATGTGCATGTACTCGCTGCACGGGTTGGACCCGTTGATGCGGCCGGTGGTGGCGGCGGTGTGCCAGCGGTTGATCGTGGTATCGAACTGCATGCCCGGGTCGGCACACTCCCAGGCGGCCTGGGAGATCTGGCGCATGAGGTCGCGGGCCTTGACCGAGCGGACGACCTCGCCGGTGGTGACGGCGGTGAGAGCCCAGTCGGCGTCGTCGACGACGGCCTGCATGAACTCGTCGGTGACCCGGACCGAGTTGTTGGCGTTCTGGTACTGGATCGACGGCCGGTCCTGGCCGTCGAGGCCCATCTCGAAGCCGGCCTCCTCGAGGACGCGCATCTTGCGCTCCTCGCGCTGCTTGCACCAGATGAACTCCTCGATGTCCGGGTGGGACACGTCGAGGATGACCATCTTGGCGGCGCGGCGGGTCTTGCCCCCGCTCTTGATGGTGCCGGCCGAGGCGTCGGCGCCCCGCATGAAGCTGACCGGGCCCGAGGCCGTGCCCCCGCCCTTCAGGTGCTCCTTCGAGGAGCGGATGCGGGACAGGTTGATGCCCGAGCCCGAGCCGCCCTTGAAGATGATCCCCTCCTCCCGGTACCAGTTGAGGATCGAGTCCATCTCGTCGTCGACCGAGAGGATGAAGCAGGCGCTGGCCTGCTGGGGGACGCCCTTGACCCCGATGTTGAACCAGACCGGCGAGTTGAACGCCGCCTTCTGGGTGACGAGGAGGTGCTTGAGCTCGGCCCGGTAGGCCTCGGCCTCGTCGTCGTCGGCGAAGTAGCCGCCCTCGATGCCCCACGTGGTGATGGTGTCGGCGACCCGATCGATGACCTGCTTGAGCGAGCGCTCGCGCTCGGGCGTGCCCAGCGTGCCCCGGAAGTACTTCTGGGCGACGATGTTGGTGGCGTTCATCGACCAGGTGGTGGGGAACTCGACGCCCAGCTGCTCGAAGGCCACCGAGCCGTCGGCCCAGTTGGTGATGCGCGAGTCGCGCTCCTCCCACGTGACCTCGTCGTAGGGGTGGACCCCGGCACGCGTGAAGTGGCGACGGATGCCGATGCCGGTCTGCTCGGGGGCGAGGGCCATGGAGGGTCTCCTACGGAGGTCAGGTCGGCGGGGGGCGTCCGCCGGGGTGCTTGGGGAGTTCGGATCCCGGTGCCACGGGTGGTGGGCCGACGGATGGGGCTCGACGTTGGCGACAGGGGGCGTCGCTGCCCCCAGCGTCTGCGAACCACAACGTCTTGTGTCTCCCATCCCCACGGTGGGGTGGGAACCACAAGATGTGGCGTGGCTGCTCATTACAGCAGTGTAGTTACAGGGCTGTCAACGGAGGCCGCGGCGCGAAGTCCCAGGTCAGGAAGTGCTCGCGAAATCTCCCGCGCTCGCGGTGCTCGCGCCACCTCCACTGGTCGCTGCCCCCGATGCGCCGGGGGCACCCACACCCTCTCTGTTCCGGGAGGCGCCGCGGCCCCGTCGACAGGACAGCACCCTACGAAGCACCGCTTGTGGAACGGAAGGGGAACAGGCTGTGGATTCCCGGGGATCTCGCGGTGGATGTCCCCCGATCCGTCCACAGCCCTGGGGACAAACCCCGTCAGGCGGCAGGGGCGAGCTCGACCGCGATGTCGATCTTGGCGACCTTGCCGACGAGCACGCCGCCGGTCTCGAGCGCCTGGTTCCAGGTGAGGCCGAAGTCCTCGCGGTCGATCTCGATCTGGCCCTCGAAGCCGGCCACGACCTGGCCCCACGGGTTCTTGCCGGCGCCGTTGTAGGTGGCGGTGAAGCTCACCTCGCGGGTGACGTCCTTGACGGTGAGGTCACCGGTGAGGGTGAAGGTGTCGCCGTCGACGTCGGAGATGCCGGTCGAGCGGAAGACGATGTGGGGGTAGGTCTCGGCGGCGAAGAAGTCGTCGCCCTGCAGGTGGCCGTCGCGGTCCGGGGAGCCGGTGTCGACCGAGGCGGTGGCGATGCGCACCTCGACCTGGCTGGCCAGCGGGTCCTCGGCGATGGTGACGGTGCCCTCGACGTCGCCGAAGCGACCGCGGACCTTCGAGACCATCATGTGGCGGACCGAGAAGGTCAGCTCGGAGTGGCTGGTGTCGACGGCGTAGGTCCCCGGCGTGGGGATCTGCAGACCGTTGAACGGGCGGGTGGCGGTGGTGGTCGTGTCGCTCATGGGAGCACCTCGATCGGTGGTAGTTGGTTGCAGGGACAACCATATCGGCTTTTGTTGCGCATGCAACTACCATGGTCGACATCCCCGAGATCCCGTCGGGAGACGGCCCCTGCGCCCCTCTCCCGCGCTAGGAAGGCGCCGACCATGGCCGACCTCGCCCCCACCACCACCGCCGCCAGCGCCGATCCCCGCCGCGCCGTCCTTGACGACCCCCGGCTCACCGCCGCCGGCCTCCTGTTCGAGGTGGCCAACGGTCTGGCCGGCCAGCTGGCCGGTCAGATCGCCGCGGCCGGCGTGTCCATGTCGGAGTTCGAGGTGCTGCTGCGCCTGAGCCGCAGCGACGGCACCCGGCTCCGCATGAGCGACCTCGCCACCCAGGCCAACCTCTCGTCGTCGGGCCTGACCCGCCTGATCGACCGGCTCGAGGGGCGCGACCTCGTGGCCCGCCAGGCCTGTCCCAGCGACGGGCGGGGCTCGTTCGCCGTCCTGACGCCGACCGGGCTGGACCTGCTGCTGTCGATCATGCCGGGCCACGTCGAGCTGATCGACCGCTGGTACACCAGCGCCCTCTCCCCCGCCCAGCTCGAGGACCTGACCGCCGCCCTCCGCGCCGTCCGCACCGTCGTCCGCCCGGGAGCCGAAGCCGGCGCCTAGCACGAGCGGGGTTCAGGCCGGGGCGACCTCGACGGGGATGCCGTTGAGGACGGCGTTGCCGCTGACCACGTCGACCACGGTCTCGTCGGTGAGGATGTTGCTGTTGACGCCGGCGTAGCGGCCGGCCACCTCGAGCTGGACACCGGGGCCGCCGTGGCCCCAGCCGTGCGGGAGGCTGACCACGCCGGGGCGGATCGCCTCGGTGACCTCGACCGGCGCCGTGACCGCACCCACCCTGCTGGTGACGGTGGCGTCGGCGCCGTCGGCGAGCCCCAGACGGGCGGCGTCGTCGGGGTGGACGTGGAGGGTGCAGCGGGCCTTGCCCTTCACCAGCACCTCGACGTTGTGCATCCACGAGTTGTTGGAGCGAACGTCGCGCCGGCCCACCAGGTGGAGGGCGCCGTCGACGACGGGTCGCTCCAGGGCCGCGGCGAGGCGGGGGACGTCGGCCAGGATCGGCTCCGGCGCCAGCTCGACCTTCCCGCTCGGCGTCCGCAGCACCTCGGGCAGGCGGGGCGCCAGCGGCCCGAGGTCGATGCCGTGGGGCGCCTCGCGCAGGCGATCGAGGGTGAGGCCGTCGGGACGCACGCCGAAGGCGTCGCCGTAGGGGCCGACCCGCAGCATCAGGTCGAGGACCCGGTGCGGGCCGGGCTCGTCACCGAGAGCGGCCTTGAGCTCCTCGGGGTCGCGGCCATGGACGGGACCGTGCTCGTCGGCCACCGCCGCCGCCACCAGGCTGTCGAGGACCAGCCCCTCGACCAGGGCCGGGTCGGCGGTGGCGCCCATGCCCTGGAGGGCGAGCGCCAGGCGGGCGAGCACCTCCCACTCGTCGGGCTGGCCCGGGGCCCGGGCCAGGACGGGCTCGCTCCAGTTGGCCACGTTGCGGATGGCCAGCTGGAGGAGGGCCAGGTCGTAGTGCGCCTTCTCGAGGGCGCTGGGCACCGGGAGGATCACGTCGGCGTGGCGGGTGGTCTCGTTGACGTAGATGTCGACGCTGACCATGGCGTCGAGGCCGGCGAGGGCGGCGTCGAGCCGGTCGCTGTTGGGCGTGGAGCAGACGGGGTTGCCGGCGATGGTGACCATGGCCCGAATCCGGCCCTCGCCGGGGGTGTCGATCTCCTCGGCGAGGGCCGAGGCCGGGAGCTCGCCCAGCGACTCGGCGAGGCCCCGCACCCGGCTGTGCCGCTTGCCGATCCGGACGCCGCGGCCGACGCCGGGCTCGCCCCGGGTCGTGGCCGAGCCGGCCGCCGGGCGGGTGAACATGGCCCCGCCGGGGCGGTCGAGGTTGCCGGTCAGGGCGTTGAGCACGTCGACGAGCCAGGACGCGAGGGTGCCGAACTCGGCCGTCGTCGTGCCCATGCGGCCGTAGACGGCGGCGGTGGGGGCGGCGGCCAGGTCGCGAGCCAGCCGGCGGATGGTCCCGGCGTCGATCCCGGTCGGCCCGGCGACGGCCTCGGGGGTGAACGGGGCGACGGCGGCGGTCGCCACATCGACGCCGGCCAGGTGCGGCCCGGCGGCACCCGTGTCGACCAGGCCCTCCTCCACGAGGGTGGCGACGAGCGCAGCCAGCAGCAGGGCGTCGGTGCCGGGGCGGACGGCCACCCACTCGTCAGCCAGGGCCGCCGTCTTGGTGCGCCGGGGGTCGACCACGACGACGCGCCCGCCCCGCTCGCGGATCGCCTTCAGCCGGCCGGGCCAGTCGGGCGCCGTGGCCAGGCTGCCGTTGGACTCGACCGGGTTGGCCCCGAGCAGGAGCAGGTGGTCGGTGCGGTCGAGGTCGGGGACCGGGACGGTGAGGGGGGTGCCGAACATCAGCCCCGACGAGATCTCCTTGGGCCGCTGGTCGACGGTGCTGGCCGAGAAGAGGTTGGGGGTGCCCAGCGCCCGCAGGACCGGCTTGAGGAAGAGCAGGGCGCCCAGGTTGTGGGCGTTGGGGTTGCCGACGTAGGCGCCGAGGGCCTCGCGGCCGTGGGCGTCGATCACCCCGCCCAGGACCCGCTCGACCTCGGCGAAGGCCTCGTCCCAGCCGACCTCGACGAAGACGCCGTCGCGCTTGACCACCGGTTGGCGGAGGCGGTCGGGATCGTCGTGGAGCTGGCGGAGCGTCGAGCCCTTGGGGCAGATGAAGCCGTGGCTGAACACGTCGTCCATGTCGCCCCGGATGCGGGTGACCCGTTCGGTGCCGTCGTCGTCGCGGGCGACGGTGACCTCCAGCCCGCAGCCGGCCTCGCAGAGCGGGCAGGTGCGGTACGCGGTGCGGGTGGCCGGTCCGAGCCCCGTGGCGGGCTCGATCCGGACGTCGGGATCCACGACGGCCATGGGCGACATGGTGCCAGTCCCCGGACGCCCCTGCCCATGACCTCGGAGGTAGGTGTAGGGCACCCCCTAGGGTCGGCGGGGATGCGGCAGCTGCTCCCCCGTCCCGTCGCCGACGTCGACGTGGCCGCGGCCCACGCCGTCGACCGGCACGCGCCCGCGGGACGGCCGTGGGTCGTGGCGCTGATGGCCTCGACGGCCGACGGCGCCGCCGCCGTGGAGGGACGGTCGGGCGCGATCGGCGGACCCGGCGACCTGGAGGTGTTCCGGGCCGTCCGAGGCGTGGCCGACGTCGTGGTGGTCGGGTCCGGGACGGCCACGGCCGAGCGCTACGGCCCCGTCCGCACGCCCGACGACCTCGTGGCCGCCCGCCTCGCCCGGGGCCAGGAGCCGCACCCGCAGGCCGTCGTGGTCTCGGGCCGGCTCACCGTGCCCCCCGACCTGCGCCTGTTCACCGAGGCCGACGCCGCCATGCCCCGCCCGCTGGTCGTCCACCCGCCGACGGCGCCCGTCGAGGCCCGGCCCGCCCTGGCGGCGGTGGCCGACCTGGTCGAGGTGCCGGCCGGGCCCGGCGGCGGCATCGACCCCCACGCCCTCCTGGCCGAGCTCCACCGGCGGGGCCACCGGGTCGCGGTGCTCGAGGGCGGCCCCACCCTGAACGGCGGCTTCGTCGCCGCCGACCTCGTCGACGAGCTCTGCCTCACCCTGGACCCGATGGTGGTCGGCGGCCGCGCCCCGCGGATCGTCGCCGACGACGACCCGCCCACCGTGCGCCCGTGGCGCCCCGCCCACCTGCTCGAACGGGACGGCGCCCTCTTCTGGCGCCTCCTCCGCGACCGCGCCGGCGGCTGACGGGGTCCGGTCAGCCCAGGCCGGCGATCAGCCGGGCGGCGTCGAGGCCCAGCTCGTCGAGGGCGTCGACCACCGTCGGGGCCTCCGACTCGAGGGCGGCGATGCCCAGGTCGGCGGGCTCGATGCGCGTCCTCCCCCGCCGCCGCGCCACCACCGCGCTGTGGGCGATCACCTGCTTGGCCTCGTCGGAGAGGGGCACCCGGGGCGCGCCGGGATCGGGTCGGACGCGGGCGTCGCCGGTCGGGAAGGGCACGCCGCACCGGCGGTCGAGGGCGTCGCGGAGGACGGCCTCGTCGAGACCCCGGGTGGCCAGCGCCCACGCCGCCGAGGTCGGCACGGAGGTGACGGCCAGCAGCACGTGGTGGGCCCCGGTCGTCTCGCTGCCGTCGGACCGGGCATGGGCCTCGGCCGTCATCACCACCGGCCGGGCCGCCGGGAGGAACAGGTCGGCCACGCGGCGCGCCGTCGCCGTGCTCGTCGACGCGGGCGGCTCCGACCGTCGCCTGAACATGCGTCGCCGGCCGGGGCTAGGACCGCTCGGCGGGGCGGGGCTCGCCGAGGAGCAACCGGAGCTCGTCGGCGAAGTCGTCGACGCCGTCGAAGTCCTTGTAGACGCTGGCGAAGCGCACGTAGGCGACCTCGTCGAGCTCGCGCAGGCGCTCGAGCACGGCCAGGCCGATGCGGGTCGACTCGACGTCGCCACCCCGGCGGCGCAGGCTGTCCTCGACCCCGGTGGCCAGGGCCTCGATCTGCTCGTCGGTGACCGGACGGTTCTTGGCCGCGGCCCGCACGCCCGCCACCACCTTGTCCCGGTCGAAGGGCTGGCGGTCGCCGGTGCTCTTGACCACGATCAGCGGGGCCTCGTCGACCCGCTCGAAGGTCGTGAAGCGGTGCCCGCAGGTGAGGCACTCGCGCCGGCGCCGGATGGCGGTGCCGTCGTCGGACGCCCGCGAGTCGACGACCTTGTCGTCGAGGGCCGAGCAGTCCGGGCAGCGCACCCGGTCGAACCTACCGGGCGCGCCCCAGGATGGTCAGGCCGGGACGGCCTCCTCTCAGCCGTCGGCGGGGACCCGCACCTGGTCGCCCACGACGACCGCCGCCGTGCCCCGGTCGGCCACCATGGCCTCGACCACCGGGCGGACATCGCCCTCGGGATGGACCTCGCGGGCCAGGCTCCAGAGCGTGTCGCCGGGGCCGGCCTCGACGGTGACGGTCGGCCCGTCGATCGGGGCCGCGGTGGGGGCCGACCAGCCGGCGGCGACCCCGGCGAGGACCTGGGCCAGCTGGACGGCGACGACCAGCACGGTGACCAGCACGAGGACGGCGACCAGCCGGCGGCGGCGGTAGGTGGCGGCGAGGGCCGCCGGCGAGCGACCGCCCGGGATCAGACGGAGCTGGGGCCGACCGGGGGCGGCGGA
>DASVEC010000220.1:0-3996 GCA_036380755.1 Iamia sp.
CTGCTCGGCGCCGAGGCCGGGTGCGGCCGGGTCGTGGTCGACACCGCCTTCCGCGAGCGCGACGCCGGTGCCTTCTCGGGGCTGACCCGCACCGAGATCCACGCCCGCCACCCCGGTCTCCTCCCCGACGACCCGGTCCGGCGGCCCGGCACCGAGGGCGACGGCCTGATCCCCCCGCCCGGGTGGGAGCCCGACACCGCGCTCGCCGCCCGGGCCTGGGCCGGCATCGAGAAGGTGGCCGACGCCCTGGACGCCGCCGGTGCCACCACGGCCGTGGTGGTCACCCACAGCGGGCTGATCTACGCCGTCGAGCGCCCGCTGACCGGCGACCGCAGCCGCATCGCCAACCTCGAGGGCCGGTGGCTGCACCGGGTCGACGATCGCTGGGAGATCGGCCCCCGTCAGCTCCTCCTCGACCCCGCCGCCACCACCGTCACCCGCCCCGACCAGCTCTGACCCTGCCCGCTCCCGCCGAACTCGGGGGAGTATGCGCCCAGAACCGGGCGTCTACTCCCCCGAGTTCGCCAGGGGGCGGTCAGACGGGGAGGTGGGCGGTGCAGGTGGGCTGGGTGGGGTTCGCGGCGAGGGCGTCGTCGGCGATGGGGGCGTCGCAGGCCAGGCAGCGGCCGTAGGTGCCCTCGTCGAGACGCTCGAGGGCGGCCTCGACGGCCACCAGGTCGGCGGTCACCGCATCGAGATCCAACGACGGAGGTGTCTCGGCGTCCACGGATCGACCCTATCCGTGGCGGTCGCGGCGGCGGGGCTTGGCCGGACGCCGGTCGATCCGGTCACGGGTGACCCGCCAGCGGGCCAGCAGGGCGATCACCACCACCAGGGTCACCACGCCGCCGCCGAGGACGATCCACTGCGGCTCCACCGGCAGGTCGTCGTCGCCCCCCGTCGAGCGGAGGGGAGCGGCGGCCAGCTCGTCGTCGGCGCCGGCCGTGGTGGTCGGCCCGGTGCCGGGGTCGGAGTCGCTCGACGCCGCATCGGGGGCGGTCGACGTCGTCGTGGTCGACTCGGTTGTGGTCGTGGTGGCTCCGCCGATGTCGTCGGGGACGGGCGGGAGGACGTCGCCGGTGGTGTCCTCGATCGCAGCGAGCATGAAGCCGGCGTCGAGGAGCTCGCGGGCGTGGGCGTAGTGGGCCTCGGACCCGAGGACCACGGCGACGAGGGTCCGGCCGTCGCGCTCGGCGGCACCGACGAAGGTCATCCCGGCCCGGCTGGTGAACCCGGTCTTGAGGCCGATGGCCCCCGGGTAGGCGCCGAGGAAGGCGTTGAGGTTGGTCACCGAGTGGGGCTCGCCGTCGCCCCCGACCCACTCGTGCTCGGGCGCCATGGCGATCTCGGCCAGCTCCGGGTCGGCGAGGAAGGCCCGGGCGGCGATGGCCAGGTCGCGGGCGCTGAGCAGGTTGCCCCCCTCGACCGAGCGCTCGTCGTCGAGCCCGGCCGGGTCGCGGAGCACGGGCCCGTCGGCCAGGCCCAGGTGCTCGGCCAGCAGCTGGGCCTGCTCGGCGAAGCCGGGCATCGTGCCCCCGCCCGCGGCCTGGCCCAGGGCCCAGGCGGCGTCGTTGCAGGAGCACAGGAGCATGGCGTAGATCAGATCGCGGACACCCCACTGCGAGCCGTACTGGAGGTTGATCCGGCGGGGCGGGGCCATCGTCGCCGTGCCCGAGATCCCGATCTCGCCGTCGAAGTCGAGGTTCTGACGGGCCAGCAGGGCGGTGAGGATCTTGGTCGTGCTGGCCGGCGGCAGCGCCTCGCGGGCGTTGGACTCGGTGATGACCGTGCCCGTCTCGACGTCGACGACGATCGAGGCCCGGGGCGGCGGCACCGGTGCGACGGTGTCGGTCGGGCTGGGGGGCGGCTCCTGGGCCGGCGCGGGGACGGTGGTGGCCCCGACGGCGAGGACCGTCGTCAGCACCGCCACGATCCCGACGAGCATCGACCTGATCACCCGCCGGAGCATCGGGCCATGGTGGCAGCAGGCGCGGGCCCGTCCAAGGGCGCCGCCGGGGGATGCCTCCCCCGCCGGGGAGGGAACGCCGGGCCGCCCCCTGACGGCCCGGCGTCGACCTCAGCGGCTCCGGGCCTGGCCGCTGTTGGCGGAGACCCGCAGCGACGAGGCGTCGATGGCCTCGAAGTCGCGGCCGCGCAGCCGGCGCAGGGCCTGGAGGTCGTCGTTGTCCCAGCGGGGGTCGGGCACGCCGCTCATGAACCAGGCCGACCCGTTGTCGGCGTTGATGGCGCCGTAGGTCTTGAGGGCCCGGATGATGGGCCGGACCGACGCCGGGAAGGCGCTCTCGTCGACGGATGCCTTGAGGCGGAAGCGCTGGCCCATGGCCGGGGCGTTGGCGCTGCTGGTCGAGCCGGCCTGGTGGCGGGCGGGCCAGACGTAGGTCGTCCGCGACACCGGCACCGTCATGCGGATGGCATGCTCGACCTTCCCGGCGGCCACCTCGTCGTAGCGGACCAGGCCCGGGAGGATGGGCAGGCCGGCGGCGTCGGCCGAGGTCCACCCGGCCGGCCGCAGGGCGTGGGAGCGGAGGTCCCAGATCGCCCCCGAGCCGGCGGTCCAGCGCCCGCCCCCGGCCGGGTGGGCGTCGTAGAGCTCGTAGAGCCGGCACGCCCCCTTGTCCACGATGAGGATGTGGCGGTCGCCGTCGGCGTCGGGTCCGCCCTCGATCGGCGGGTTGGCGGGGATGGGGTAGGGGCCGGGGTCGCTCTCGTCGTCGTAGCCGAAGGTCACTCGCACCTTGGGCTGGCTGCCGGGCACCACCACGTAGGGGATGCCGATGGGACCGCCGTCCCAGGTCCCCGAGCCGAAGTCGGCCTTGAGGGCGGCGTCGGTGCCGACGGTGGCCACCATGGCGGCGCTGTTCGAGAGGACGGGCAGGCCCCGCACGTCGGCGTGCCAGTGGCTGTCGGCCGGGAACATGGGGCAGTCGGTCGTGGGCACGGTGGGGCCACAGGCCGCCAGCGACGCGGTGGCGACGAGGGCGACGACGACGAGGACGCGACGGACCATCCTCCTCCGTCGGCCGCTCTCCGTGCGATCTGAGGCGATCCCACCACGGAGGGCGGTCGACCTTGGTCCGAGGCGCGTGCAGAGGCCGGATCGAGCCGCCAGGCTGGGGGCATGTACCGGGAGCGGCCCTCCACCGTCGTCGGTGCCGTGGCCTGGGCGTCGACCTCCGACGGCACCCCGGGCCGGGTGCTGCCCGACGGGTGCATGGATCTCCTCTGGATGGGCGGTCGGCTGCTGGTGGCCGGGCCCGACACCGAGGCGTTCCTGTCGGTGGTGCCCGCCGGGGCGGTGGTGGCCGGCCTCCGGTTCGCACCCGGATCGGCGCCCGGCGTGCTCGGCCTGCCCGCCCACGCGGCCCGCGACCAGCGGGCGCCCCTCGCCGAGATCTGGGAGCCGGGTCTGGTGCGGCACCTCGAGGACCAGGTCGCCACCGCGGCCGCGCCGGCCCGGGCGCTCGAGCGGATCGCCACCGCCCACGGCCTCGCCGGCGCCGAGGTCGACCCCCTCCTCACCGAGGTGGTGCGCCGGGCCGGCCGGGACGAGGCCGTCGGCGCCATCGCCCGCGGCGTCGGGCTGAGCGCCCGCCAGCTCCACCGGCGCTCGCTCGACGCCTTCGGCTACGGACCCAAGATGCTCGCCCGGGTCCTGCGCCTGCAGCGGGCGCTGGCGCTCGCCCGCGAGGGCACCGAGCTGGCCGCGGTGGCCGCCGCCCACGGCTACACCGACCAGGCCCACCTGGCCCGCGACGTCCGCGACCTGGCCGGCACGACGCTGGGCGGCCTGGGTCTCGGGCGCGCCGCCTGAACGGGCGCCGTAGCCTCACGCCCATGGCTGATCCCGACCTGCCCGATGGCGTCTCGGTGGAGCAGGACCGCGACACCGTCTCGGCCACCACCGTCGTCCCCGCTCCCCCGGCCGAGGTCTTCGACTTCATCCGGCGACCGGCGAACCACCCGATCATCAGCGGC
>DASVEC010000221.1:0-6308 GCA_036380755.1 Iamia sp.
CAGCGCAACAAGTCGGCCGCCCAGTACCACTTCGGGTCGAAGGAGGGGCTGGTCGAGGCAGTGGTCGCGGCGCGCATGGGGGCCGTCGGCGCCCGCCGCCGGGAGCTGCTCGACGCCCTCGGTGCCGCCCCCACCCGCCGGGACCTGGTCGAGGCGCTCGTCCTCCCGCTCGCCGACCGCGTTCTGGCCGGACCCAGCTACTGGGCCCGCTTCCAGGTCCAGGCCGCCCACGACCCCACCTTCGCCAAGACGGTCCGCCTGGCCTTCGAGGGCAGCACCTACCGGGAGGTGCGCGAGGGCCTCGTCGCCGGGCTCGACCACCTGCCCGAGCCGCTCCGGCCTCGGCGGGTCGACCACGCCGTCGGCCTCGTCGTGACCTCGCTCGCCACGCTCGAGGCGGACCACGGGGCCGACCTGCCCACCGCCGTCCAGGTCGCCGATCTCGTCGACATGGCCGTCGGGGTGCTCGACGCCCCCGCCTCGGCGGCCACCACCGCCGCCCTCGCCGATCGCCCGGCTCGCCGAGCCTGACCCAGGAGAACGCTGTGCTCACCCTCGAGATCGGACCCCGCGTCACCGCCCGCACCACCCCCGGGTTCGACGACCGGCCCTACGAGCGCTTCGCCGTCGCGCCCCTGTCGCCGACCGTCGGGGCCGAGATCTCCGGTGTCCACCTCGGCGCCGAGATCGACGTCGAGCTGCAGGCCGAGCTCCACCGGGCCCTGCTCGAGTGGAAGGTCCTCTTCTTCCGCGACCAGGACATCACCCGGGAGCAGCAGCGCGACTTCGCCCTGCGCTGGGGGTCGCTCGAGCAGCACCCCTTCTACAAGTACGTCCACCCCGGCCAGGACGACGCCGACGTCGTCACCCTGGCCAAGGACGCCATGAGCGGCGGGGCCGAGAACGAGTGGCACGCCGACGTGACCTGGCACACCGAGCCCTCGCTAGGCGCCGTGCTCCGGGCCGTCGAGGTACCGCCCGTCGGTGGCGACACGCTGTGGGCCGACGCCGCCGCCGCCCACGACGCCCTCCCCGAGGAGCTGCGGGAGCGGATCTCCACCCTGACCGCGATCCACGACTGGCAGCACACGTTCGGCCTGGCGATGACGGACGACGACCGCGAGCGGCTGGCGGTGCAGTTCCCGCCGAGCGAGCACCCGGTCGTCCGCATCCACCCCGAGACGGGCCGGCGCACGCTGTTCGTCAACGCCATCTTCACCCGGAGCATCGTCGGGCTGCCCGAGGCCGAGAGCGACGCCCTCCTGCTCCGCCTGACCCGGGAGCTGGCCCGCCCCGAGCACCAGTGCCGGTTCCGGTGGACGCCGGGCGCCGTCGCCTTCTGGGACAACCGGGCCACCCAGCACTACGCCGCCAGCGACTACTGGCCCCAGCGCCGGGTCATGGACCGCATCTCCATCGCCGGCGACCGCCCCCTCGGGCCCGGGCCCCAGCAGGGGTGACCCGGGTCACGGCGAACTCTCCGTCGTGACCACAACCGAACCCGAGACACCTGGCGGTCTGTCGCGCCGGCGGGTGCTGGCCTACCTCGTCGCCGCCCCCACCCTCACGCTCGTGGCCAAGGTCGGGACGGCCGATCCGGCGGGGGCGACCCCGGGTGTCCCCGACCTCTTCGACCTGAGCGATGCACTCACCGGCGTGGCCCTGCCCACCGCCTACCTGCTGCGGCTGGAGATCACGCCGGAGGGGCGGGTCGTGCTGGGCCTCCCCCGGGCCGAGGTGGGCCAGGGCATCACCACCGCCTTCGCCCAGATCGTGGCCGACGAGCTCGACGCCCGGCTCGACGACGTCGACGTCGAGCTCGACCCGGCCCGGCCCGAGCTGCTGTTCAACCAGCTCACCGGTGGGTCGAACTCCATCCACTCGCTGTACGGCCCCATGCGCACCGTCGCCGCCGCGGCCCGGGCCCGGCTCGTCACCGCGGCCAGCCAGCGCTGGCGGCTGTCCGCCGGAAGCCTCCGCACCGAGGCCTCGGCCGTGGTCGCCCCCGACGGCCGGACCCTGTCGTTCGGCGCCCTCACCGAGGCGGCCGCCGCCGTGGTCGACCTCCTCGTCCCCGGCACGCCCAAGCCCGACGCCCAGCTGCGGCTGAACGGTCAGCCCACCGGTCGCATCGACGCCCGCGACATCGTCACCGGCCGGGCCCGCTACGCCCTCGACGTCGAGGTCGCCGGCGCCCTGCCGACCGTCGTGGCCCGGCCGCCGACCATCAAGGGCACCGTCCGCTCCGTCGACGCGACCGCGGCGCGGGCCATGCCCGGCGTCATCGCCGTGACCCCGATCCCCACCGGTGTCGCCGTCACCGCCGAGACCTTCCACCAGGCCCAGGCGGCCACCCAGGCCCTGGCGGTGCAGTGGGGCCCGGGCACCATCGACGGGCTCAGCGACGCCGACATCTTCGGCCGCCTGCGCCGGGCCACGGCGCCCTTCGTGACCCTCCCCCTCGGGCGGATCGCCCTCGATCGGACCTTCGAGTTCGCCTTCGCCCCCCACGCCCCCATGGAGACCCTGACGGCCACCGCCGACGTCCGGGGCGGCCGGGCCGAGGTCTGGTACGCGGCCAAGAGCCCGATCGTCGCCGCCCAGACGGTCGCCGCCGCCATCGGCCTGCCCCAGGACGCGGTGACCCTGCACGTCGTGCGGGGCGGCGGCTCGTTCGGCCACCGCCTCTTCTTCGAACCCGCCGTGGAGGCCGCCCAGGTGTCGAAGGCCATCGGCCGGCCGGTGCGGCTGATGTGGACGCGCAACGACGACATGCGCCACGGCCGCCTCCGCCCGGCCAGCCACCACAAGGTGCGGGCCACGCACCTCTTCGGCAGCGTCGTCGCCTACGAGCACCGCCACGCCACCTTGCCCGTCGACTTCTCCCACGGCTTCGGCGACGCCCTCAGCGGGGCCGGGTTCGACGTCTTGAACGTGGGTGCCACCCAGACCGTGTTCCAGCTGACCCAGAAGGTCGCCTACGACTTCGGCGTCGAGACCCAGCTGCTCACCGACGTCCAGCTCGACGTGAACACCGGCTCGTGGCGCAGCATCTACTCGGGCCAGACGTCGACCGTGAACGAGATCATGGTCGACGAGATCGCCCGGGCCTTCCGGCGCGACCCGCTCGGCTTCCGGCGCGACAAGCTCAGCTCGCCGCGTGCCCGGGCCGTGCTGAACCGCGTCGGCGAGCTCGGGCGGTGGGGCCGGGCCATGCCGGCCGGGACGGCCCAGGGCGTCGCCGTCCACGAGGAGTACAAGAGCGTCGTCGCCTACCTCGTCGAGATCGACTGCCGCGACCGGGCCCACCCCCGCGTCACCAAGGGCGTCTGCGCCGTCGACGTGGGCCGGGCCGTCAACCCGACCGGTCTCCGGGCCCAGATGCAGGGCGCCCTCATGGACGGATGCTCGACCATCCTCAGCGCCGGCGTCCACATCGACCGGGGGGCGGTGCGCGAGGGCAGCTTCGCCGACTACCACTACGCCCGGCAGGCCCAGGCCCCGACGGTGATCGACGTCCACGTGATGCCGCCGACCGGTCCCCCCGGGGGCGCCGGCGAGCTGGGCGTCCCGGCCGCCGCGGCCGCGGTGGCCAACGCCTACGCCCGGGCCACCGGCACCTTGCCCACCCGCTTCCCGATCGCCTTCGGCTGAGCGCCCCGAGGACCACGATGCCCACCTTCACCTTCACCCTCAACGGCGAGCCCACCACCGTCGAGGCGCCCGCCGACCTGCCCCTGCTCTGGATCCTGCGCGACCACCTCGGCCTCACCGGGCCCAAGTACGGCTGCGGGGTCGGGGTCTGCAAGTCCTGCACCAGCCACCTCGACGGCGCCGCCTTCAACCCCTGCACCACCCCCGTGGCCGACTGCGCCGGCGGCACCGTCGTCACCATCGAGGGCCTGGCCGACGGCGACGTCCTCCACCCCGTCCAGCAGGCGTGGATCGACGAGGACGTGGCCCAGTGCGGCTTCTGCCAGCCGGGCCAGATCATGGCCGCGGTCGCCCTCCTGGCCCAGAACCCCCACCCCACCGACGCCGACATCGACGCCATCGACAACGTCTGCCGGTGTGGCACCTACGTCCGCATCCGCGCCGCCATCAAGCGCGCCGCGACAGGGTCCTGACCGGCCTGTAGCGTGCCGTCCTCGTGACGGCCTTGGGCGACCTGATCGATCTCGAGACCTACCCCGTGGACGACCCGGACGGCCCCGGCGCGGCCGGTCTCGACCGCCACGCCGCCGCCTTCGCCGCCGGTGGCCTGGCCATCCTCCCCGGCTTCCTCCGCCCCGCCGCCGTCGCCGCCATGGCCGCCGAGGCCGCCGCCCTCGCCCCCGGCTGCCACCACCAGGACGCCAGGGGCACGCCCTACCTCCGCCGGGCCGACGCGGCTGCCCCCGCCGCCCACCCGACCCGGCACCTGGGCCGCTCGGCCCTCACCGCCGTGCCCTACGACGTCATCCCGGCCACCTCCCTGCTGCGGGTCATCTACGAGGACGACCGGGTCCTCGCCGCCATCCGGCGGCTGCTCGGCGTCCCCGCCCTGCACCGCTACGCCGACCCCCTCGGCGCCCTCAACGTCGCCGCCATGGACGAGGGCGACGAGCTGGCCTGGCACTTCGACCAGACCGACTTCGTGGTGTCGATCGCCCTTCAGTCGAGCGCCGCGGGGGGCGAGTTCCTGTGCGCCCAGAACCTGCGGTCGGCCGCCGACGAGCGCTTCGACGACGTCGCCGCCGTCCTCGCCGGCACCGCCCCCGAGCGGGTCGCCGTCGTCCCCATGGAGCCGGGGACGCTCATGGTCTTCGCCGGACGCTGGTCGCTCCACGCCGTGTCCCCGGTCGTCGGGGCCGTCCCCCGGCTCGTCGCCCTGCTCGCCTTCGACACCGAGCCCGGGACCGACAGCTCGGCCGAGCTCAAGCGGGTCCGCTACGGGCGGGTGGCCTGATGCAGATCGGCGAGGGCTTCGTGGGCGAGGGCCCCGAGCTGGCCCACGTCAACACCCTCGTCGGCCGGCGCGACGGGCCGGTGGGCACCGCCTTCGCCACCGCCCTGGCCACGCCCAGCGCCGGTCACGCCCCCTTCCTCGTCGTGCTCCAGCCCGGGCTCCCGGTCCAGCCCCCGACGCTGTTCGTCAACAAGGCGGCGATCGCCGACGACGCCCACGGCGCCCTGACGTGGGGGGCAGCCCAGGCCGGGGTGGCCGCCGGGGTGGCCGACGCCGTGGCCTACGGGGTGATCCCGGCCGAGGAGGTCACGGACCTGGTCGTGGTGGCCGCGGTGTGGGTGAACCCGGAGGCCGGCGACGCCGCGGCCGTCGAGGCCAACAACAGAGCCGCGACCTGCGCCGCCCTGGAGGCCGGGGTCGCCGGCGACCCGCCCGTCGACCGGGTCGTCGCCGCCCGCGCCGAGGCCTGGAACCCCTACGTCCGACCCCGCTGATCAGTCGTAGTGGTTGATGGCCCGGACGTTCAGGGTCACGGCCAGGACCATGCCGACGACCAGGACGACGGCGCTCTTGGCCAGGACGTCGGCCTCGAAGCCCTCGAGGATCAGCGACCGGGCGCCCTCCATGATGTAGGTGACCGGGTTGCACGAGGCCGCGATCTCCATGGGCCGGGTGAGCTGGTCGCGGGGCACGAAGTTCGGGGTGAGGAACAGCAGCGGGAAGAAGATGAAGCTGGCCGAGTTGGTGGCCGCCGCACTGCGGGTCTTCATGGCGACGAGCTGCATGAACCCGGCGAACACCGTGGCCCAGACGCTCATGATGGCGAGGAGGAGCACGAAGCCCCCGACCCCGCTCTCGATGCGGACGCCGAAGAGGTACCCCACGACGACGATCGCCGACGTGATCAGGAGGTTCTTGAGCGTCTCGGACAGCAGCCGGCCCAGCACGATGGCGTGACGGGGGATAGGCGTGGCCCGCAGCTTGTCGAAGTAGCCGCCCTCGATCTCCTCGACGAGGAACAGGGCGGCGGTGCCGAACGAGGCCGCGGTGAGCAGCGCCGTCGGGAGGGAGAAGGCGGCGTAGCCCTGGCCCTCGAGGAACGGCGTGCCCTCCTTGGGGAAGATCTTGCCGGCCTGGCCGACGTTGACCACGAAGAAGAACAGGGGGATGAACAGCACCGGCATCAGCGATTCGAGCGAGCGCAGCCCCTCGACGACGGACCGCCGGGTGAGCACCAACGTGGGGCCATTCATCGGGGCCCACCAGACCTGAGCGACACGTTCGATCGGCCCGCGGCCACGGGGCCCCGATGAACACCGACGGCTTCGCCGTCGGAGAAATGACCGTGCTGTCTGGTTCG